>JBDRZP010000012.1 GCA_039804025.1 candidate division WOR-3 bacterium | reverse complement strand
GCTTGTTTTGAAAGCTATGAATATACTATATGAATTACCACTTTACTGGGAAAAATTAAAAAAGCTTGTGAAGGAATAAATTGTCTTGAATATTTAAGCCTTTGAAAATTATAATTTTTAGATGAAAGAAAATGAGATTTTGATGAGGCTTTTTTTGTCTTTTATTCTTTCGGGTATTATAGGTCTTGAACGAGAATTATCAGGTAAACTTGCAGGTTTAAGAACTCATATTTTAGTTGGACTTGGCTCAACCGTTTATGCTCTTGTTTCAATCCTTGTAAATTCACAAAACGGAACTGTTGATCCTTCAAGAGTTGCTGCTCAGGTTGTTTCAGGTATAGGTTTTATAGGTGCAGGAGCAATTTTCAGGGATGAAGATAAAATAAGAGGTTTAACAACAGCTTCAGATATATGGGTGATGGGTGCTATTGGGCTTTCTGTAGGTCTTGGTTATTTTCTTATGGCTCTTATTACGACTTTTCTGGTTTTAATAGTTTTAATTGGTGGAGCATGGGTTGAGAAAAAGGCTTTAAGAACAAAATGATGGATGTTATTTTAAAAGGAACTCTATATCTTATTGTTTTAACAGGGATTGCTGCATATCTTACATATTTTGAAAGAAAACTCCTTGCTTATTTTCAGGATAGAATAGGTCCCAATAGAGCAGGACCGAGAGGAATATTGCAACCCCTTGCAGATGCGATAAAATTATTTTTTAAAGAGGATATAACACCTTTAAAAGTCACTTCCAAGTTCCTTTATTTTTTAGCACCAATTTTAACAGCCACCTTTGCCATTGTTCCCTTTTTTCTAATTCCCCTTTATCCTTCTGGTCCTTTTCCTGATATAAATCTTTCCCTTTTACTTATAGTAATTTTATCATCAATGGGACTTTATGGTGTTGTATTTGGTGGTTATTCTTCAGCCAGTAAATATTCAGTTATTGGAGGAATTAGAGGCGCACTAATGCTCCTTTCCTTTGAAACATCTCTTTTAATTACCATTTTGAGTGTTGCTTATCAGGCTGGAAGTTTATCCTTAAAAGAAATTGTTGAGGCTCAAAAAATTCCCTTTATTTTTCCCCAGTTTATAGGTTTTTTGATTTTTGTAATTACTGGTTTTATGGAAACAAAGAGACTTCCCTTTGATATTCCAGAGGCAGAATCAGAATTAACAGGAGGATTTCATACAGAATATAGTTCGCTTAAATTTGCCTTTTTCTTTCTCGGTGAGTATCTTCACATACTTCTTGTTTCATCTCTTATAGTTACTTTTTATCTTGCGGGATGGAAATTTTTCTTTTTACCTCCTTTTATTGGATTTATTTTAAAAGTAATTCCCTTTGTTTTCTTCTTTATATGGGTAAGAGCTTCCCTTCCAAGATTTAGATTTACTGATGCTCTTGAAATTGGGTGGAAAATTTTGTTACCCCTTTCATTTTTGAATTTTTTAATAACCCTTTTGTGGGAAACATTAAAGGGAGGTTAAAAAATGCTTGAAAATAAAATTGCAATTGTTACAGGTGCAAGTGATGGAATAGGAAAAAGTGTAGCAATTTCTTTTTCAAAATATGGTGCAAAAGTTATAGGAACAGGTAGAAATGAAGATAAATTAAAAGAAGTTTTTGAAAATATTAAAGAAGGTTACTATATTAAATGTGATCTTTCAAAAAGAGAGGAAATTGATAAATTCATAAATGAAATAAAAAGCAAAGAAGAAAGAATTGATATTCTTGTTAATAATGCAGGAATAACAAAGGATAGTTTATTATTAAGATTAAAGGATGAAGATTTTAATGAAATTGTTAATGTAAATTTAAAGTCAATTTTTATTCTTTCAAGAGAGATTTCAAAATTAATGATAAAGGAAAAAAAAGGGGTGATAATAAATATCTCTTCTGTTGTTGGTTTAACAGGTAATGCTGGACAGAGTATTTATTCTATGACAAAATCAGGAATTATTGGTTTTACAAAATCTCTTGCAAAAGAACTTGGGGGAAGAAACATAAGAGTTATAGCAGTTGCTCCTGGATACATTGAAACTAAAATGACTGAAAATATACCTGAAGAGATAAAGAAAAAATATCTTGAAAGTATACCTTTAAAAAGAGCAGGAAAACCTGAAGAAGTTGCAGAACTTGTTTCATTTCTTGCATCAGATAAAGCAAGTTATATAACTGGAACTTGTATCGTAATAGATGGAGGAATGTCAGGATTTTAGAATGATAATTAAATTATTATTAATCTCTCAGTATTTACTTATCCCGATGGATGAAACTCAGACAGATCATTTAAAAGCCTATGGGGTAGTTTACAGAAGTTTACAGAAGGGAATTAATTTTGACTGGCTTCTAAATTATAGGGGTGGGTCCTTTTTGGCTGAATATTCAAAAGAGGTTGAGGATGAGTGTTTACAGAATTCTGTTTATTATGAGATAATTTCAAGCACAAGAGCTTCAAATATTTATTCCTTTATTGAGGAAAATAACATGAATGCTTTAAGACTTGAAGTGGCACCTAAGCTTGCAGTTTATGCACCACCTTACACAGAACCCTGGGACGATGCCGTTGAACTTGTTTTAAAATATGCAAATGTACCCTATGAGAGAATCTGGGATAATGATATACTTGAAGGTAAACTTGATAAATATGATTGGCTCCATTTACATCACGAAGATTTTGCAGGAATGTATGGAAAATTTGAGGTTCCTTATGGTAATACACCTTGGTATAAAACTATGAAAGAAAAGGATAATGAAGTTGCTAAAAAGTATGGATTTAAAAATGGACCTCTTATGAAACAGAAAGTAGCGATAAAAATAAAGGAGTATGTTGAAAATGGAGGTTTTCTATTTTCCATGTGTTCAGGTCCAATTACTCTTGATGTTGCTCTTGCTTCAATTGGTCTTGATATATGGGATGTTCCCTATGATGGTGATGGTTATGACCCTTTAGCCAATGAGAAATTGGATTTTAATAATACACTTGCTTTTAAAGATTTTAAAATTTATATGAGTTATTTAAATGAAGAAGTTTCTGATATAGATGTAACACAGGAAGCAGATAGAAGAGGGCCTGATGTATGTTTTAAACTTTTTGAGTTTTCGGCAAAATATGATCCTGTTCCGTCACTTTTGACACAGAATCATGTTAATTGTATAAAAGAATTTCTTGGAAGGGATACTGGTTTCAGAAAGAATAAATTAAAATCAAATGTAGTTGTTCTTGCTGAGGTGGAGGGAACTGATGAGGCAAAATATATTTATTCAAATTTTGGAAAGGGTTTTTTTACCTATTACGGAGGACATGATCCCGAAGATTTTAAGCATTTTGTTGGTGATCCGCCCACAGATTTATCCAAGCATAAAAATTCCCCTGGTTATAGACTTATTTTAAATAACATATTATTCCCTGCTGCCCAACCTCAGAAATTAAAAACATAATTTCAGGAGTTTTTGATTCCAAAGAGTGGAGAGATTGTTTTGAAATTTTTAAAAACAAAAAATGGGAATGGATTGGAGATGAAGATAAAGGATTCTGGGCACTTGAAACAAAAAAATTTTTATTCAGAATTTACGAATCAGGATGGAAGGGAACATATCTTACGGGAAAAAATTTAAAAGATGAAAGACCTGAAAACTTTTTAGAATATTTTAATAGATTTACCTTAAAAATTGTTATAACAGATTACTACAGATTATTTAAGGGAAGTAATGTTTTTAAAATTAAATTTGAAAAAGCGTATATTCTGCCAAAAAAGGAAGAAGATGAGCTTTTTAAGGGATATAAAAAGACTTTAAGAGAAGATATCGCAAGGGCTAAGAAAAATAATTTAATTTTCAAAGAACTTGAGGAAAGAGAACTTAGAAATTTCTATAATATTTATTTATTTACTATCAAAAGATTGAAAACAAAACCTTTACCATTTTCTTTTATAGAAAATTTATATAAAAAATTAAAGAATTCAAATTTATTAAATTTTTATGGTGTTTTTAAGGATGAAAAACTTTTTTCTGCTCTTATTGTTCTTTATCCTGATGAAAAGACTGTTCTTGCTTTTATTCAGGGAACATCAGAGGAAGGTTATTCTTTAAATGCTTCTCCTTTTCTTTTTCATAATGCAATTTTATATGAGTTTAAAAGGGGAAGAGAAATTTTTTCTTTTGGAGCAGTTCCTGAAAAAAAAGAATCACTTATTTTCTTTAAAGAAAAATTTGGAGCAGAGGAGCACAAATATCCTGTTTACATATGGTATAATCCTTGGTACGCTGAGGAATAGAAATTTATTTAATTTTTTTTAAACAATTTTCACATAACTTATAATCCTTATAATCTGTGTCATAAATTGAATTTGAAAAATACATAACACAATTTTCATCAGAACAATGGGATAAACCTTTTAGGTGTCCAATTTCATGTATAATTTCCTTAGCTGTCCGCAAAATTAAAATATTTAAATCTTCCTTTTTACCATAAAAACTTTCCTTTAATCTTTTTATTGAAACAATTGATTTTTTTTCCCAGGGTAAAGCTAACCCAAAAATAAAATTTAAACCCTTTACATAAAGATCATTATCAGTTATATATAAAGTATAAGAATTCTCATAAGACTTTAGTTTACCTAAAACACATTCAGCATCATACTGATTTCTTAATGAATTAAAACAGCTATCAGGGAATTTTATTTCCTTTTCTATTAATATTTTTTCTTTATAAACTTCTTCAACAAAAATTTTAACCCTTTCCAGAAAATCAATATCAATTGAATTCAAAGGAATTATATAAATCATATTTTTATAAATTTAAAAAAATCACTTATAAACTCTCTTTTGGTATCACTAATAACATTTATCCTTACTTCATAAGAATTTGGAAAATTTAAATTCCTAACTTTAAAAGGCCATTCAACAAGAAAAATAGATTTTTCATCCATAATCTCTGATAAATTTAATTTTTTATCAATATCCTCAATCTCAATTCTATATAAATCAAGGTGATAAATTTTTCCCTCCGGAATTTTATATTCATAAACATAAAGAAAAGAAGGACTCCTTACTATATCATAACCAAAATAAGATAATACACCCCTTATAAAAGTTGTTTTACCGGACCCAAGAGAACCCTCAATTAAAAGAGATATAGGTGCTTTTATATTTTCTCCAACTTTTTTACCAAGTTCAAAGGTTTCAAGAGGAGAGTTTGTGATTATTTTCATATCTCAATAATTTTATATATACTCCATAAAGAGTTAAATAGGGAAAGAGTAAAGTATTTTTTAAGTATTTTTTGAAAATAAAAGCATCTCCACCTGTTATTATAATTTTAAAATTTTTCCTATATTTTCTTTTTATCATATCTAAAATTCCTTTAATTCCAAATATTGTGACATTTTTTATACCAAAACTCACACATTCTTCTGTGCTTTTTCCTATAATTTTAAGACCTTTATAAATTTCATCCATTTTAATAAGAGCCGTTTTTTTACTTAATACTTCCAACTGAGTTTTTGGTGATGGTATTATTAATCCTCCCTTAAAGTCACCATTTTTGAATGCTACATCTATTGTTATAGCAGTTCCAAAATCAATAACAATGACATCTTTTTTAAATAAATTTATAGCAGCATAAACATTAACTATTCTATCAATTCCCAGTTTCTCTTTATCTATGTAAGGATTTTTAATTTCTTTAAAATCATTATTTTCAAAAAATTTAATTTTGAATTTTTCCATTAGCTTTTCTTTAATAAAAGGGACAACTGATATTCCATAAATTTTTAAATTCCCATATTTGTTTATTAATTTTTCAATTATTTTTGAAGAATTTTCTTTTTTATCTATAAAAACTTCTGGCTTTTCCTTTAAATTTTTGAATGTTCCTATCTTAATATTCTTATTACCTATATCAATACATATCACCTTATTCATCAATTTCTCTGAAATTGAAAATTTCAAAAAGAGGAAAATCTAAAACTTTATCATTTATTGAAACACTTATCACAAAATCATTTTTTATTTCATTCAATACACCTCTAAAAATTTGGTTGTCATATAGAAATTCAATTTTTTTACTAATTGTGATATTTTCTGAATATCTTTTATAAAGAGCTTCATAGGTAAGAGAGGATATTTCTTCAATTTTTTCAATTATATCTTTTTTAAATTTTTTTAAATTAAATTTTTTTCCTGTTAAAAGATAAAGGGAACTTGCCTCCTTTAAATCTGAAGGAAAAAAAGTTGTATTAACATTTATACCAATTCCACATATAAATTTATTTTCTGATTTTTCAATTAAAATACCACAAACCTTTTTCTTATTTATCATAATATCATTAGGAATTCTTATATAAGGTTTTAAATTAAACTCTTTAACTTTTTCTTCTATAAAAGTAAATGCTGAAACAGATGTTATTAAAAAAATATGCTTTTCATCTTCAATATCTGGTAAATAAAAAGAAAAATATAGACCCCCCACAGGTGAATAAAATAATCTATTTCCTCTTCCTTTTCCTTTTATTTGTTTCTCTGCAAAGACAAAAATTTTTTCCTTTTTTTCTGAAATGTATTTTTTTATATAATCCTGTGTTGAAAAAACTTCTTTAAGTTCTATAATTTTCATTTAATTTTTCTCTTGGATGAGTTTTTTTATAAATTCTTTTTATTTCCCTTAAGGAAAGGTTTGTGTAAATTTCTGTTGTTGAAAGAGAGGAGTGACCTAAAAGCTCCTGGATGCTCTTTAAGTCAGCACCATGGTCAAGAAGATGTGTTGCAAAAGCATGTCTCAGAAGATGGGGATGAATTCCAGAAATATTTGCTCTTTTTATAAAAATCTCATTTACAATTTTTCTTAAAGCTGGATATGACAATTTCCTCCCTTTCTTTGTAGTGAATAAAAATATACTTTCTATTCCATATTTTTTTCTAATTTCCAAAAAATTTAAAAGAAACTTAAAAGGTAATTCTGGAACAGGTATTATTCTTGTTTTATTTCCCTTACCTTTTATTCTTATTTCTTTAAGTCCTATGGAAATATCAGAAATTTTAATATCAATCAGTTCACTTGCTCTTATCCCCAAACCATATAAAAATTCAATAATTAATTTATTTCTGAAATCAATAAAATCTTCAGGTTCCCATTTTTCAAGAACATTTTTTATAATTTCCTCAGGAATAGTTTGTGGTAATTCTTTTTCCAGTTTCGGAATATGAATACCCTTTAAAGGATTTTCTTTTATTATTTTTTCTTTTAATAAGAACCTGTAAAAAACTTTTAAAGAAGATATTTTTCTTGCTATTGATTTTTTTCTATACCCGTATTTTAAAAGATCTGCAAAATATTCTCTTAAATGAAAGGTTTCAATTTTTTCTGGTTCAAAAATGTTATATTTTTCCTTTGCATAATCAAAAAATAAAGTTATATCCTTCTCATAGGATTTTAATGTGTGCTCAGAATAATTTTTTTGATACTTTAAAAAATCTAAAAAAAAGTGCAAATACTTAATCAATTTTAGGTTTAGTTACAAGTCTTTTAGGTTCTACAAGCATAATTATAGAAGGAATGTTTGCTCTTGATCTGTGTCTTATTCCTTTTTTTACCAAAATTCCTTCTCCTTCTTTTAAATTATATGTTCTTTCTTCTGTATCAATAAAAATTTCACCCTTTAATACAATAAATAACTCATCTCCTTCTGTATGTGTATGAAAGGGAAATTCACCCTGGATTTTTGCTACCCTAACAGCAACATCCTCTATTTTGGCAATTTCAATTGGATTCCAGTATTCTTCTTTTTCTTCAAAAATTTTAAAAATCTGAATTTTTTCCATTTTTAAAACCTATATCCATTTTGTCAATTTTTATAATAATTTTAGCATTCTGTGTTACCATCTTTATATTATAAGGTAAATCCTTTTCCCATACAATCATTATTTTTAATTCAGGTAATTTAATTTCCTTTATTTTTTCATTTTCGTCGAAAACTATTTCTATACCGCCTTCAAGTTTAAAAATCTCTTTTTTTTCTTTTTGGAAAGCCTTGATTATTTTTATGTTAGAAATATAGTCAAGGGGAGAGAAAAAAATTTTTATAAATAACAAGATATTATCTTTAAGTTCTCCTTCAATTTTGTCTGAACCAAAAGGTGAGTAAAGGATAAGAGAAGAGTTTAAAGAATCGGATTCAAATTTAAATTTCCCTTTGTAGTAAAAATCATTTTCTAAAATTAAATCCCCTTTTGATTTTATAAATTTAATTTTACCTTTATGATTCTTTTTTAAAAGATAAAAAAATTTTTCTTCAGGATTTTCTATTTTTACAAATTTAATGCAACTAAATAATAAAAAAAATAAAAAAGTTACATAACAATAAAAAATTCTCAAATTAAATACCTTTCCGCATAAGAATTTCCCTGTATTCTTTTACAACATTGTATAAACCTGATAGAACACTATCTGCAATAATTGCAAAACCAATGGAGACTTCTTCAATTTCCTCAATTTCAAGAAGTGGAATTAAATTCTGACGAGTAAGTCCATGTCCTGCTCGAACTTTAAGACCTAAAGAATGGGCAAATTTAGCATTGGTTTTAAGCCTCTCTATTTCTCTTTCTCTATTTTCTCCATGAGATTTTACATAGGAATTTGTATTAAGTTCAACAGCATCAGCACCCAGTTCTTTTGCAATTTTTATCATTTCCTCATCCGGTTCTATAAAAAGACTAACATTTATACCATTTTCTTTTAGTTTTTTGATTGGTTCTTTTAATTCATCCTTCATTTTTTTGAGATCAAGACCACCTTCTGTAGTTATTTCACCCTCCCTTTCCGGAACAATTGTTACCCAGTGAGGTTTCACTTTTAAAGCAAAATTAACAAAATCCACACACATTTCTAAATTCAGTTCCCCTGAAATATGTTTTTTTAATCTTTCAACATCTTCCTCCTTTATATGTCTTCTATCTAATCTTATATGACAGGTTATCCCACTTGCACCTGCTTGTTCTGCAATAATAGCTGCTAAAAGAGGATCAGGAAATTTTTCTTTTCTTGCTTCTCTTAAAGTAGCAATGTGATCAACATTAACACTTAATTTAATTGGTTTCATTTAAAGTTTGAGCTTCTTCTGGGCATCTCTTGCAACAACAGCTGTCATATTCACGATATCTTGAACATCATCACCTTTCTGCAATACACAGGTAGCCATTTTTGTTCCAAGAAGAATTGGACCTATAACTTGGGCATTTCCAAGTCTCTGAAGTATTTTATATGAAATATTAGCAGCATCAAGATTTGGGAAAATTAAAATATTTGCCCTTTCCTTTAACTCTGAAAAGGGATAGAATTCTTCAATAATTTCAGGCACAAGAGCAGTATCAGCTTGCATTTCACCTTCTGCAATGATATTAGGATATTTTCTCTTGAAAATTTTAACTGCTTCACTTACCTTTTCTGCTTCCTTTACCCTAACACTACCAAAGTTTGAGAAAGATAGAAATGCTATCTTGGGTTCTATTCCCAGATCTTTTGCAAAATTAGCTGTAAGAGAAGCTATCTCTGCAAGAGTCTCAGGATCAGGATTTATGTTTATTGTTGCATCGGCAAATAAAAATACTTCGTTTTCAATCAAAACAATATATAATCCAGCTACAGTTTTTGTGTTTTCCTCAGTTTTTATAATCTGAAGTATTGGTTTTAAGGCATTTGCATAATCCATTGTAAGTCCTGCTATAAGACCGTGTGCATCACCTTCATGAACCATCATAGAACCGAAAACAATAGGATTGGAAAGAGAAAAGTATGCCCACTGTTTTGTAACTCCTTTTCTTTCCCTTATTTTAAAAAGTTTTTCAGCATAAATTTCCCTTTTTGGAGATAAGACGGGATCAATTATTTCGTATTCGAAGTTTAATTTTAAGTTTTTTATTTTCTCTTCAATTATTTCTTTTCTACCAAGTAAAACTGGAAAAGCAATTCCATCATTTGATACAATGCTGCATGCTCTTATTATTTTTTCATGTTCCCCTTCAGCATAAGCAATTTTTGTTAATTTCCTTTTTGCTTCCTGAATAATAATGTGCATTACTCTTCCACCTTTCATTACTTTTTCCTTTAATTTTTCCCTGTATTCTTCAATATCAATTTTTAATCTTGCAACACCAGTTTCCATTGCAGCCTTTGCAACAGCTGGTGCTTCCCAGAATAAAACCCGTGGATCAAGTGGTTTTGGAATTATATAATCTTTCCCAAACTCAATCCTTTTTACTCCATACGCTTTTGCAACTGAATCAGGTACATCTTCTTTAGCAAGTTCAGCAAGAGCTTTTGCAGCAGCAAGTTTCATCTCATCATTGATTTTTCTTGCTCTCACATCAAGTGCTCCTCTAAAAATAAAAGGAAAACCAAGAACATTGTTAACTTGATTTGGATAATCACTTCTTCCAGTGGCAACAATTGCATCTGGTCTTGCCTCTTTTGCATCTTCATAACTTATTTCTGGTATAGGATTTGCCATTGCAAAAATTATTGGTTTATCTGCCATTTTTTTAACCATTTCTTTTGTAACAACATTCCCGATTGAAAGTCCAACAAAAACATCAGCTCCTTCAAGGGCTTCTGCAAGGGTTCTTTTGTCTGTATCCTGAGCAAACTCTTCTTTATACTTATTCATTCCTTCTTTTCTTCCCTTATAAATAACACCCTTTGTATCACATATAATAAGGTTTTCCTTCTTAACGCCGAGAAGTAAATAAAATTTTGCAGTTGCAATAGCTGATGCTCCTGCTCCATTAAACACAACCTTTATTTGGTCAATTTTTTTACCTGTAAGTTCAAGTGCATTTAATAAACCAGCCCCAGAAATTATAGCAGTCCCGTGTTGATCATCATGAAAAACAGGAATGTCAAGTTCTTCTTTTAATCTTTCCTCAATTTCAAAACATTCGGGAGCCTTTACATCTTCAAGATTTATTCCTCCAAAAGTTGGGGAAATAAGTTTAACTGTTCTTATAAATTCTTCCACATCTTCAGTATCAATTTCAATATCAATTGCATCAACATCAGCAAATCTTTTAAAGAGAACACATTTTCCCTCCATAACGGGTTTTCCAGCAAGTGCACCAATATTCCCGAGTCCTAATACAGCAGTTCCGTTAGAAATAACCGCAACGAGATTACCTTTTGCCGTATATTCGTAGGCAAGTAAAGGATCTTTTTCTATTTCAAGACACGGTTCTGCAACACCGGGAGTATAAGCAAGAGAAAGATCCCTCTGAGTTTCGCAGGGTTTTGTAAGTTTTATTTCTAATTTTCCCTTTTTTCCTTTTGAATGATACTCAAGGGCTTCCTGTTTTGTTATTTTCATTTTTGTTTCCTCTAAAAAATTAATAGGGAATTTAACCCTCCTTCTTTGTGTCTTTTTTATTATACTTAAAATTTAGGTAATCCTGCAATATATAGGCTGCTGATATTGAGTGAATTTCCTTTTTTTTATGCTTCCTTGCAAGCTTAGAGGATTCCCATTCATCCCAGTAAACTACCTTTATATGATATTCTTTTTCAATTTTTTCACCTTCCTTTTTTATTTCTTCAGAAAGTTTCAAACCTTCTCCTTTAATAGAACGAGGTTCCCCAAAAACAATTAAGTAAGGTTTATATTTCTCTATTAATTCTTTAATAGTTTTTTTAAAACTTTTTTTTCTTTTATCAATTTCAAAAAGTGGAGAAGATATGCATTCTTTCTCATCTGAAATTGCAAAACCAACAAATCTTTCACCATAATCAATTCCTAATATTCTTCCCAAAATTTAAAACTCCATTTTTTTAATTTTTACTTCTAAAATAATTTTAAAAATCATAAACAGGAAAAAAGATAAAATTAAAAAGAGCAAAATTTCAAAAAAGAAATTACTTTTTAAAACATAATAGAAACCATGAAGGGGTTTTTGTATGAGAATGTAAATGGAAACTAAAAGATAAAGGATTAAACTTATCGCTGTTAAAAAAGCACCAGGTCCTGAAGCAATTTTTGTAGGATTTTTTTCAGTAAACTGGGGTAAAATATAACCGGTTGATAGTGAAATGAAGGTTAAAATAAAAACAAACAAAGGCAAAATAATAATAAAAAGTAAAGTTAAATCCTTGAAAAATTTAACTTTTAAGGAAAAATGCGTTAAGAAAAATATAGTATAACCTAAAATAATCAATAAAAAGAAGTATAAAAGAAGTTGGAGGTAAAAAAATTTAAAAAGATTCTGTCCTGAATAATAAAAAATAGTTATTCCTTTTTCTTCAAGAGAAGGCGCAGGGTATATAAATCTAATTGCTATTGTAATTAGAAGGTATATAACAAAAGTAAAGTTGGCGTAAATTATTAAAATATGAAAAGTAGGATAATCAATTCCTATTCCCTTACCTCTAACAGAGATAACATATAAAACAAATAGCAAAATTAGAAAAAGAAATTGTGATAATTGGGTGTAATTTCTGTAAAAACTTTTTAATTCCTTCTGAAGGAAAATTAATTTAGATTTTCTTCCACCTTTCCCCCCTTTTAGGGTTAGTTTTCTATGATATATCTCATCAAATGGCAAAGAAATAAGGAGAATGAATAGAAGGAAGTTAAAAATTAAAAAAAGTAAAAGAATTAAAAGGTTATTTTTAATAAGAATAAAGCTTGAAAAAAACCAGTTAGAAGGCAAAAAATATGGAGACATTGTTCCAGCTTTTTTCAAAATCTGAATTGCCTCATCTATACTTTTAGCATCAAAAATTTTGAAACTCTCTGGTTTTAAAAATTTAAAATAAAGGAATATGAAAATGGAAAATAATGCTCCATAAAAAAGGGGCAATAGTTCTCTTTTTAAAAAAGGTGAAAATTTTACAAATAAATAAAAAAGAAAAATACCAAGTAAACCTGATGATAGAATATAAAGTAAAAAATTCAAATATAAAAAAAACAAGTTAATACCTTTTAGTTTAAAAACATTCAAATAAGAAAGTATTAAAGGAATAAGGAATATTAAAGGAACCCAGGAAGAGTAAATAATTATTTCTAAAAATTTAAAAGAAAATATACTTTCTCTTTTTAAAGGAAACTTGTATAAAAAGGGGAGTTCATCATCTTCAAAAAATAAAGAAAAGCTTCCAACTGTGTTAGAAAGAGTAAGGAAAAAAAAGGTGCCCATAAGTGTAAAGTCAAGAAATTTTTGTGAAACAATTGTCCCAAGAACAGGAATCTTAGACATAAAATTAAAAAATCTGAACAAAATGTAATATATTAAAACAAAAAGAATAGTGCCGAGCACAAAGGGTATTGAAATCCTTTTCCAGAAAGAAAATGATTTTAATATATTTTTTAAAATTTTTAACTTTAAAAAAGAAATTAAAATAAATTCTCCTATCAAATGTAACCTAATTCCTCAAGCCTCTTTTTAATTTCTTCTTCCTCTTCCTCTGTGTATCCACTTTCCTCTGATTCCTTTACCTCTATGAAGTTTCTTTCTTCAAGAAATTTAATAATTTTGTTCACACTTTCTTCTATTTTTTCTCTCTCTGTATCACATATAATTTCAGGATTTAAAGGCTCTTCATATGGGTCATCCACACCAGTAAAATTCTTAATTTTCCCTTCCCTTGCCAATTTATACATCCCCTTTACATCTCTTTTTTCACATGTTTCAAGACTTGCCTTAACATAAACCTCTACAAATAAAGGCAAAAGCTTTCTTGCTTTATCCCTTCCTTCTCTATAAGGTGAAACAAGAGCAACTATGACATCCACACCATGTTTTGTGAGTAAATCAGCCAGAACTGAAACTCTTCTCATATTTTCGAGCCTATCTTCCTTCGTAAATCCAAGGTCTTTATTCAAAAAATTTCTGACAATATCACCATCAAGAATTTCAACATCCCTTCCTCTTTCAATAAGTTTTTCTGATAAACCTTTTGCTATTGTACTTTTACCAGAACAGGGTAAACCTGTTAACCAGATACATATTCCTCTTTTTTTCACTTTTTATTTAAAAATTTTAAAGGGAGTGGAACCCTATTTTACTCTCTCACAGGAAAAAACAAAAAACTTGACAAAATTTATAAAATATTATATAATAAAAATATTTAAATTTCAAAGGGTTCAATTCCTGTAAATGGTAAAAGGAGGACTTTTTTAATGAAAGTTACAATAAGTGTGATAAAAGCAGATATTGGCGGGTATGTGGGTCATTCTGGTATGCATCCAGCTTTAATGGCTTTAGCTGAGGACGAGCTTGAGGAGGCGAAAAAGAGTGGAGTAATAATAGATTATTTTGTTGCTCATGCAGGAGATGATCTTGAACTTATAATGACTCATAATAAAGGGGTTGATAATTCAGAAATACATAAGCTTGCTTGGGAAATTTTTAAAAAAGGGTCAGAGAAAGCAAAGGAACTTGGGCTTTATGGAGCAGGGCAGGATATTTTGTCTGATGCATTTTCAGGGAATGTAAAAGGTATGGGACCAGGAGTAGCAGAGATGGAGATAGAGGAGAGAGCTTCAGAGCCCATTATTGTTTTTATGGCTGATAAAACATCACCTGGTGCATGGAATTTACCTTTATTTAAAATTTTTGCGGATCCCTTTAATACAGCAGGTCTTGTAATTGACCCAAAGTTGCATGATGGGTTTATATTTGAAGTTCTTCATATGAAAGAGGGTAAAGTTGTAAAACTTGCTTGTCCAGAGGAAATGTATAGCCTATTAGCTTTAATAGGAGCTGTTGAAACTTATGCAATTAAAAATGTTTACAGAAAAGATGGTGTAATTGCTGCAACTGCTTCAACTCAAAGACTTTCTCTTATAGCAGGTAAATATGTGGGAAAAGATGATCCTGTTATGATTGTTAGAACTCAAAGTGGTTTTCCTGCAGTTGGCGAAGTTCTTGAAGCTTTTTCTCTTGCCCATCTTGTAGCTGGATGGATGAGGGGCTCTCACTGGGGACCTCTTATGCCTGTTTCTATGAAGGATGCCTCTTGTACCAGGTTTGATGGTCCACCAAGAGTTGTAGCACTTGGATTTCAGTTAAAGGATGGGAAATTGATAGGTCCAAAGGATATGTTTGATGACCCTGCTTTTGATTTAACGAGAAAAAGAGCTCAAGAAATAACTGATTATATAAGAAGAATGGGTCCTTTTGAGCCACAGAGACTTGGACTTGAAGAAATGGAATATACCACTTTACCATCAGTTCTTGAGAAATTAAAAGATAGATTCCAGGAAGTTGGTTGAAAAAGAAGTCATTGTAAAAAATACACTCGGCATACATGCGAGACCGGCAACACAGTTTGTTAAAATTGCTTCAAAATATAACTGTGAGGTTTACGTTATCAAAGATGGTATTGAAGTTAACGGGAAAAGTATAATGAGCCTTTTAATTTTGACTGCTACCAAAGGAAGTAAACTTATAATCAGATGTATAGGTCCTGATGAAAAAGAGGCTCTGAAAGAACTTGTGAATCTTATTGAGGAGGGTTTTGGTGAAGACTAAATTAAAAAGTAAGGTTTTTCAGGGTGTACCCGCATCAAAAGGTGTTGCAATTGGAAAAGTAAAAAAATTTGACCTCAAATTATTAAAAATTCCCCGAAGAGAAGCGAAAAGTAAAAGAGAAGAAATTTTAAAATTTGAAAAAGCCAAAAAGGAAATTACAAGGGAACTCGAGCTTGTTCTTGAGCATTTTAGAGGAAGTTATAGAAAAATAATAGAAAGTGAAATACTTATAATTAACGACCCTGTTATAGAGGAGAGCGTTAAAAGAAATATAGAAAAAGGACTTTCAGCAGAGAATAGTTTTATTGAATCAATGAAAAATTTTTTATCAAAACTTGAGGAAAGTGAAAGTTTTATTTTTAAAGAAAGGGCAAGAGAAATAAATCATCTTATTAGAAAATTCCTTGAAATACTTCTTGGCAAGCCAAGTTTTATTGATGTTGAGAAAGGAACAATTGTAGTTTCAGACGATGTTTCTCCCCTTGATGTTTTTTCAATTTCTAAAACTTTGGATATTGGAATAGTTATAGAATACGGTGGACCAACCTCTCACAGTGTAATAGTGGCAAAAAGCCTGAAAATTCCTATGGTATGTGCTGTTAAAGGAATACTTGAGGCGGTTAAAGATGGAGACGAAGTAATAATTGATGGATGGTCAGGAAAAGTAATAATAAATCCAGATGAAGAAACAAAAAAAGAATATGAAAGAAAACCTTTACTTTACACAGAAGCAATTCAAAAGATAATAAAAGGACCAAAGGTAGGAAAGGGTAAGGAAAGAAAAAGAGTATCTGTAATGGGAAATGCTGCAGGACTTGAAGAAGTTGAAGAAATTGTAAAAAATAAAGGATTTGGAGTAGGTCTTTTTAGGACTGAACTTTTAATGTGGGACCCTGGAATATGGCATAATGAGGATAAACTTGCAGAGGTTTTTGAGAAAAGTTCAAAAATGGTTTTCCCTGATCCACTTATAGTCAGATTGATAGATATAGCAGGTGAACCATCCATACCAGGATTTGAGGAGAAAAATCCCTTTCTTGGATTAAGGGGTATCAGATTTCTCCTTTTTGAAAAGGAAATCATGAAAATGATGATGAGATCAATTTTAAAAGCATCAAATCTTGGAAATATAAGAATTCTTCTTCCAATGGTAACAACAGTAAAAGAAGTTGAGGAAGCAAAAAGTGTTCTTGAAAAGGCAAAAAAGGAACTTACAAGAGAAGATGTTCCCTTTGATAATTATATTCCTGTAGGAATAATGATAGAAACACCAGCATCAGCTTTAATGGTTAAAGAATTTACATCTCAGGTAGATTTCTTTTCAATTGGAACTAACGATTTAACCCAGTATACACTTGCAGTTGATAGAACACATCCTTTTCTTGCTCCTCTTTACAGTGAATTCCATCCCTCTGTTTTGAACCTTATAAACCATGTAGTTAAGGGGGCTCATCCTTACAGAAAAAAAGTTGCTGTATGTGGGGAAATGGCATCTGACCCTCTTGGAGCAATTATTTTGATGGGTTTAGGAGTTGATGAATTATCTGTTCACCCAGATGCAATACCCCTTTTATACGGAATTTTCCAGTGGCTTGAATATAAAAAAGTTAAAGAATTCGCAAGAAAAACTCTTGAAATGCCTGATTCAAAAACCGTTAAGGAAAAAACAATAGAATTTTTAAAGAAAAATATACCACCCCTCGCTATATTCTACGAATAAATTTTAACGAATTTAAAACACAACTTCAATAGCAGAAGCAGGAAGGAAGGTTTCCGTGGACTCTATGAATAAATATTAACCAGTTTAAACCCCTTTTTAGAAATGCTTTTAACTTTCAATTTTCTGAAAACAAAGTTCTCATAATCATCACTTTCCACAAAAGATTTTATATCAATTTCAGGGGCATCATACTCAGTATGACCAAAAACTTTTCCATTCTCCTTATATTCTGGAATAAAAATCACCTCTTGTCCAATTAGTTCTCTCGCAGATTTTAAATTTTTTTCTCTTATTACCTCTAACATTTTTTTATACCTTTCTTGAATAATTTTACGAGCCAAAGGCTTATAATTCTCGTAAGCAAAACTTTCCTTTTCATTATGATATCTAAAAAGAGCCCACCTTTTTATTAAATTATCCTTTTTACAAAATTCATAAAGTTCTTCAAAATCTTTCTCTCTCTCAGTTGGAAATCCTACAATTATTTCAGTTCTAACTGTTAAATTTCTCATATTTTTGTACTTATCGATCAATTCAAAAGCATTCAAAACCTTTTCCTTTTTTCCTCTTCTTCTCATTGAAGTTAATACATTTTCTGAAACATGTTGAATTGGAACATCAAGATAAGGTGCCATTTTTTCATTATCCACAATTAATTTAATAATTTCCTCATTAAGATCTGCTGGATGAAGATAAAACATTCTGAGTAATCTTAATTTTTTAATTTTTAAAAGATTTTTAAGAAGTTCCTTTAACATTTTCTTTTTGTAAAGATCAACACCATATAAACCGGTTGACTGGGAAATTAAAATTATTTCATAAAAACCTGAATCTGTAAGCAATTTAGCCTCCTCAATTATCTTCTCCATAGGCTTTGAACGAAATTTCCCCCTTATTTTTGGTATAATACAGAAAGAACACAATTCATCACAACCTTCTGAAATTTTCAAATAGGCAAAATTCCTTGTAGAAATCAGCCTTGGAATTTTATCAGAATGGATAAATCTTGTTGAACTATAATTTGTTTCTTTATTTTTTTTGAGTATTTTCTCAAAATTTTCTATATCATCAAACCCGAATAAAAGATCAATTTCAGGGAATTTTTCTTTAATTTTTTCTTTGAATCTATGTATATAGCATCCTCCCACTGCAAGGAATTTAATTTTTTTATTTCTTTTTAGTTCAATAAATTTTCTTATAGTATTTTCCGTTTCTTTAACAGCAGGATTTATGAAGGAGCAGGTCATTATTATGACACCTTCAGATTTTTCAGGTGGAACTAATTCAAAATTATTCTTTAAAAGGTTCCCTGCAAGATATTCACTATCAACCTGATTTTTCGGGCACCCAAGTGTGATAATAGAAATTTTTTTCATCCTTATAATATACTATATTCTAATTGAAAAATAAAGGTCTTATCTATGCGGTGGATGATGAATCTGATATAATAGAACTTTTGCAGCATCATCTTGAAAAAGCAGGATACGAGTTTAAGGGATTTTATGATGCTTTAAGTTTTTTACACCATTTAAGAGAAAAAAAACCTGATTTAATAATTTTAGATCTTATGCTTCCTGATTATGATGGAATTGAATTATGTAAGGAGTTAAAAAAAGAGGAAAATTATAAGAATATTCCAGTTATAATGCTTACAGCAAGAACAAAACTTGAAGATAAAATTCTTGGTTTTGAAATAGGTGCAGATGATTATGTCACAAAGCCTTTTTCACCAAGGGAACTTGTTGCAAGGGTAAATGCTGTTTTAAGAAGATACAGAGAAAAACAAGAAGAAAAAAATATTTTAGAAGCAGGTAAAATTTTAAAGATGGATATTGATAAGTTTGAGGTTTATGTTTATGACAAAAAAGTTGATTTAAGACCTGCTGAGTTTAAAATCTTAAAACTTCTTCTTGAGAAAAGGGGAGTTTTGTTAAAAAGGGAACAAATCCTTGAGCATATATCAAAGAGAGGTAAGTTTGTTTATGAGAGAACTGTTGATGTTCATATAAGGAATTTGAGAAAAAAACTTGGTGAAGCAGGAAAGTTTATAAAGAATATAAAAGGAATGGGTTATAAATTTGAAGAATGAAAAAGATTTTTTATAAACTCTTTTTGAGCTATTTTTTAATTCTTTTTTTCTTTTCCCTTTTTATTCTAATTTCAATTTTAGGAGTAATAAGAAATAGATATATAGAGGAACTTAAAAGTCACCTTGATGATATTATTTTTTCTTTATCTGATAGGACAGAATACTTATTAATTAACAATGATATCAAAACCTTAAGTTCATTTATTAAAGAATTCAGTAATAAGAGAGCTTTAAAAATTAGCATTTATGATAAATACGGAGATTTAATTTTAGACTCTGATATTGAGGGAGAAATAAAAATAATGGAAAATAAAAAACCTGAAATAGAGATTGCTTTCCAGGGAGAAAAAGGATTTTCTATAAGAAGAAGTGAAATTTATAAGGATAATATGATTTTTTTAGCAGTTCCTCTTTATGAAAATGATAATATAATAGGGGTTTTGAGAATAGGGTTAAAAGCTCAAAGGATAGATGATTTTATTACGAATTTATATAGAAGAATAGGACTTGTAATTTTAATTCTTATTTTATTTTCTTCCATAATTTCATTAATACTTTCAAGAAATTTTACTCTTCCGATCAGGGATTTAACAAGGGCATTCAAAAGAATATCTTCTGGAGACACGGATATAAGAATTTTTTCTGAAAGAAAAGATGAATTGGGTGAATTAACAAAGAATTTTAATTTAATGGCAGTTAACATAAAGAAATCGCTTAATGAAATTGAAAAAGAAAAATCAATTATTGACTCACTCTTTAAGGCACTTCCTGATTTAGTTTTATTGCTTGATAAAAGAGGAGAGATTCTTTATTTTAATGAAAAAGCAAAGGAAAATTTTCAAAGTATTGAAAAAGGTAAATTTTATTATGAGTTTATAAAGGAGCCGGAATTTTTATATAAATTTGAAAAAGCACTTGAAAAAGAAGAAGCAGAAGGTGAAATCAGTTTAGATCATAAAATTTTTTATTTAAAAATAAAAAAAATACCTGAAACAGAGAATTTTGTTATAGTTTTGACTGATATAACTGAAATGAAAAAACTTGAAGAAGTTAAAAGGGATTTTACATTAAATCTTTCCCATGAACTTAAAACGCCCTTAACTTTAATAAAAGGTTATATTGAGACGATTGAAGAAGAGGAAGAGATAAAAAATAAAAGGTATATTTCAATAATTAAAAGACACATTGAAAGGCTTATAGATATGACGGAAAAAATAATTTATCTTTCTAAGATAGAATGTGAAGAAAAGGCTCTTCAAATTGAAAAAATTAATTTGAGAGAGATAATTGACGGAGTTTTACCTATTTTTGAAAGGCGTTTAAAGGAAAAGGAAATTGAAGTAAAAGTTAATATACCTTCTGATTTACCTTTTATTGAAGGAGACAGATTCAAATTGGAACAGGTTTTTATAAATCTTTTTGATAATTCTATAAAATTTACATTTAAGGGTGAAATAAATATAAGGGCAATAAAAAAGGATGACAGGATTTTAATTGAATTCAATGATACAGGTGAAGGTATTGATGAGAAACATTTACCAAGGATTTTTGAAAGGTTTTATGTAGGTGTAAAGGGAAGGGAAAAAGAAAAATCTGGTGCAGGTCTTGGTTTAGCAATTGTTAAACACATAATAAATTTACACAATGGAAAAATTAGTGCTGAAAGTAAAAAAGGTGAAGGAACAAAGTTTATAATAGAACTTCCCTTAAAGTTTTAAATTTAACAGAAATTTAACAGAAATTTAAGGATTTTTTAACATTTAAAGTATAAAAATACAAAATGAACTTTAAAAGAAAAAAATTTGAAGAAGAATTAGTAAAAAAAGTATTTTTTTTATTTGCTTTTCTTTCAGTAATAACAACTTTTGGAATTATATTTATACTTATTTTTGAGACAATTTCTTTTTTTAAAGAGGTTTCAATAATAAGGTTTTTTACAGAAAAGGAATGGACTCCACTTTTTGTTATTAAAAAATTTGGAATCTGGCCTTTACTCTCTGGCACATTTTTAACATCCTTTATAGCTCTTTTAATAGCCTTCCCTATGGGAATTTTTATTTCAATATTTATAAGTGAATATTTACCTCCTAAATTGAAAGGAATTATTAAGTCTCTTCTTGAAATTCTTGCAGGTATTCCGACAGTTGTTTATGGATACTTTGCTCTTTTGTATGTCACCCCCATTTTAAAAAAGATAATACCTCAAATTTCTGGTTTTAATTCTCTTTCACCAGGAATAGTTCTTGGTATAATGATAATTCCAACTATTGCATCGATGAGTGAAGATGCTTTTTCCCTTGTTCCAATGAGTTTAAGAGAAGCTTCCTATGCCTTGGGGGCCTCCAAACTGGAGACGAGTTTAAAGGTTATTTTACCTGCTGCATCTTCTGGAGTTATATCTTCGGTTATTCTTGGCTTTTCAAGGGCAATTGGTGAAACCATGATAGTAACGATAGCAGCAGGTCAAAGACCTATTTTAACTTTAAATCCCTTTGTTCCTATTGAGACGATTACTGCCTATATTGTCCAAGTTTCACTTGGTGATACCCCAGCAGGCTCACTGGAGTATAAAACAATATTTGCTGTTGGTATGGTATTATTTGTAATCACATTAATATTTAATATTTTGAGTCATAATTTAAGAATGAAATTTATAAAATCTTTTAGAATATGAATGATTTAAAAAAATTAATATTACAAAAAAAATTTAATGAAAAAATTTTTATATTAACTTCTCTTTTATTTTTATCCTTTGCACTTTTAACTCTTATTCTTTTACTTACAGATATTTTTATAGATGGTTTACCGGTTTTAAGTCTTAAATTTCTTTTTAGTTATCCCTCAAGGAAACCTGAGGAAGCAGGTATTTTATCACCTCTTGTAGGTTCACTTTATGTTATGGCAGTTATGATAATTTTTATTGTTCCTGTTGGAATAGGAGCAGCCATTTATCTTGAAGAATTTGCTCCAAAGAATTTTTTAACAAATTTAATTGAAATTAATATAGCAAATCTTGCTGGTGTTCCATCAATTATCTATGGACTTCTTGGACTTGAAATTTTTGTCAGATTTTTTAAACTTGGTAGGTCTATCTTAGCTGGTTCTTTAACCCTTTCTCTCCTTGTTTTACCGATAGTAATAATGGCTACAAGGGAATCAATAAGACTTGTGCCATCTTCTATAAGGGAAGCAAGTTTAGCTCTTGGTGCAACTAAATGGCAGACAATTAAAAATCAGGTTTTGCCTCTTGCAATGCCTGGAATTTTAACAGGAATTATTTTAGCCATCTCAAGAGCAATTGGTGAAACAGCACCTCTTATAACAATTGGAGCCTTGACATACATTGCCTTTTTGCCGACAACTCCTCTTTCACCCTTTACAGTTTTACCCATTCAAATATTTAACTGGGTTTCAAGACCTCAGAAAGCCTTTCATCATAATGCAGCAGGTGCTATTATAGTTTTACTTTTTTTAACTTTTATGTTAAACTTAACAAGCATAATTTTAAGAAATTATTATAGAAAAAAATACAGGTTATAAAATGATAGTTTTAAAAACAGAAAATTTAACGGTTTCTTTCGGTGATAGAGTTGTTCTAAAAAATATAAATCTTGAAATAAAGAAGAATAAAATAACAGCAATAATGGGTCCTTCAGGATGCGGAAAAACAACCCTTTTAAGGTGTTTTAATAGAATGAACGACTTAATTGATGGTTTTGTATTAAAAGGTAAAGTTTTGTTTAAAGGTTTAAATATTTATGATAATGGGGTTGAGCCTTCAGAAATAAGAACAAAAATTGGAATGGTCTTTCAAAAGCCGAATCCTTTTCCAAAATCCATTTATGAAAATGTTGCTTACGGTCCAAAGATTTTAGGAATAAGGGACAAATCGAAACTTGATTTTATTGTGGAAGAGTCATTGAAAAAAGCATATTTATGGGACGAAGTTAAGGATAAATTAAAGGAAAATGCTTTAAATCTTTCAGGTGGACAGCAGCAGAGATTATGTATAGCAAGGGCACTTGCTGTGAATCCTGAGGTTTTGCTTCTTGATGAGCCGACTTCAGCTCTTGACCCTGTTGCTGCAAATAAAATAGAGGAATTACTTGAGGAGTTAAAAAAATTTTTAACAATTGTAATTGTGACTCATAACCCATCTCAAGCTTCAAGAATTTCAGATTACACTGCTTTTCTTTATATGGGTGAATTAATAGAATTTAATGAAACAGATAAAATTTTTACAGTTCCAAAACACCCAAAAACTCAGGAGTATTTAAGTGGAAAGTTTGGATGAAAGAAGGAGGTAATTTAAAATGTTTGAACAGAAATTAGAAGAACTAAAAAAAGAAATAATAAATTATGCTTTCCTTGTAGAAAAAATGATAGAAAAAAGCATAACAGGTCTCCTTGAAAAAAGAGAAGAACTTTTAAGAGAGGTAATAGAAAAGGACGAAATTTCTGCTAATGAACTTGAAATAAAAATAGATGAACTTGTTGTCACTATAATTGCAAAATATGAACCTAAGGGAAAAGATTTAAGAATGGTATTAATGATTTTAAAAATAAATAATGATCTTGAAAGAATGGCAGATCATGCAGTTAACATATGTGAAAGTGCTCTTTTTCTTATAGAAAGACCTCAGGTAAAACCCTATATTGATTTACCTAAAATAGCAAAAGAATCCATAACTATGCTTAAAGATAGCGTTGATTCTTTTATTGAAGAAAATCCAAAAAAAGCTAAAAGTGTATGTGAGAGGGATTATATAGTTGATGATCTTAACAAAAAAATTTTTGAAGAGCTTATAGATTATATGACCAGAGACCCTTCCACAGTGGAAAGGGGAATCCATATAATAAGAATTTCAAATAATATAGAAAGAATAGCAGACCTTTCAACAAATATAAGTGAAGATGTAATCTTTATGGTTGAAGGGAAAGTTATAAAACATCATAAGGAAGAATAAGTTGAAAATTTTTAAAAAAAGTATTATAATAAAAAAAATATAATAAAAAATACAAATAAGTGTGGGGTCCGAATCCCCCTTTAAAAAATAAGGAGCAATTTAATGAAGAAGCTCTTATACATACTACCAATAGCAGGACTTTTATTTATGTCCTGCCAGGTCCCTGAAAATATAAAGGCACTACCTGATAAGGTGAGTGCTCTGGAAACAAAAGTTCAGGAACTGGAGAGTAAAGTTTCTGATCTTGAATCAAGAGTTAATGAATTAAAGACAATGGTAGAAGAGTTAAAACAGGAAAAAGGGTCAAAAGAAACAAAACCTCAAACTGGGACAAAAGGTGAAGCTAAACCAAAGCTCCCACCGGTAAGGAAAAAATAAGGAGGTAAAAATGAAGAAGATTTTAATTCTTTCAGGGTTATTCATTGCCATAATATATTTTGCTGCCTGTGGAGGTGATGAGGAAATTGCTACTCCAAATGCAAGAATAACACAGATTCTAAATCAGGGTGAAGGATTAAGATTTGAATGGGATCCAGTTGATGGTGCTGATGGATATAGAGTCTATGTAGATGGAACACAACAGTATCAGGGAACAAATACATATTTTGAATGGACAAATCCTGCTAAAATAATAGAAATAGTTGCTTATGCGGGTGATAAAGAGTCAACACCTAAGAGATTTGATTTTACTCCTGTTATAACTTCAAATCTTGTTGTTTACGATGCTACAGATCCTGATACCAACCATCCAAGTTATGTTGTATTTACAAACGGCACAGCAAGTGCTGTTAATGCTTCTCAGAAAGGAGAAGCCTGGATGTTTTTCATTGCCGATAGCTTAAGTAGTAATTATCACAATAATTCCAATGTAGATGCTGCTTTTGCTGAAATTTCAGGAACTTTTGATGCTGCAAATCTTGCCCCAACAGAAGGAAATTATCTTACACGCCAACCTGCAGTAGCAGGTTCAGCCTACTACATTTGGTTTGAATTTTCTCCAATTGATGGCAATATAGGAGCCAATGACTACTTTGCTAAGATTAAAATAAATTCAATATCCGGTACCCAGTATAATGTTACAATTGCTTTCCAGAAGTATCCAGGTCTTCGCTGGTTAAAAACACAGTAAATTAGTTTTAATTTTATTTTTGAGGTAGACCCCCTCCTTATGAGGGGGTTTTTTTATTTTAAATAAGTGAAAAATTATTTTTGTTTTTCTTAACATTAAATTATGAAAAAATTATTTTTAATTATTTTTTTATTTTTTTATGCTTGTATAAAATCACCCCATGAGGTGGGTTGGTTTCTAACTCTCAGAATACCTGGAAAATTGAAAAAAACAACTGTTTTTGATGAGGTTTCTAAAAGTGATAAATATAGAGTTATTGCTGATTCAGTTTTTAATATACAGAAAATTATTCACCCAAATCTTAACAATTATTCAGGTTTTGAAGTATTGGCAAGAGACACTTTAAGAAGGTTTATGCCCAAGATTATAGATACAACAAATAGTGAATTTGGTTCGCTTTTATTTCTTATATATGCAGGAACAAAATATAAAGGTAATGTTTTAAATTCACCCTGCACTCTCAAAACTAAAATTTTAGCCTATAGCTGGAATGATATCTCAGACACTTTTGAACTTTTTAGAAAAGATAGTGTAAAACAAGAAATATCAGGTAATTTCAATATAATTCACAGATTGCCTTTTAATGATTTTCCAGCCGGTCCTCATCGTTTTGTTATCATACCACAGATTTTAAAAGGAACCGCAAATTTTGATACAGTAGAAACTTTCAAAGAGGCTCTTTTTGGTGCAAGAATTCTTGGTGATAATGTTGTAACATTTACTGATACAATTAAAAATACCAATAAAGATGTAAGAGATTTAGCAAAAGAAAACAGAATTCAAAGAATTTTCCTTCATGCAGATGTTACTCATTCTTTACCGGTAAAATTTTATTTATCCATTCAAGTTTTTACAGAAAACAGCGACACATTTATGCCTGTTAATAATTTGCTTTTCAGGGCTTCCCCTAAAAATATAGATGGTGTATCTATTGATAGCACAAAGTTTTCATTTGAAATTGATATCCCAAAGGAAGTTATAGATCTTGCCAGGGATTCACTTATTTTTTACAAAGCATTTGCTATTGTGGACAGTCAGGGAAATGCCTATATAAAGCCTCTTGACTTTTTAAAATTAAAGGGTTATCTTGGAATTACAGTATATACATTGGAGAGATAATTATGATTAAATTATTACTGATTTTTTATCCTCTTTATAATACTTTAGGGGAGAATATCCCTGTGAGTTACCCCTTTGGAAGTCAGAGCATCTTTTTCAACCCTGCTATAATTGGTTCAGAATTTAACCCTTCTTATACTCTTTCACTTCTTGGAACAAACCTTGCCCTTACTAATAACGTATTATCAATATCCCTATATAATGATATAATGTCTGCTAACGGTGATTCACTAAATAGGGAGTTAAAGGATAAAATTTTAAAATACTCAGGTAATGCATGGAAATTGAACCACCTTTCCTATTTTTCTCCTTTTTCATTTTCAATAGGAAGGTTTGCTATGGGGTTTAGATTAATTCAAGGGTCTTTTATGATGATTCCTGAACCGTGGTTAAGACTATTATTATATGGAAATGAACTTAATAAAGTTTATGAAGCGAATAAGAATAATACAGCACTTCAGGTTCTTAATCTTTTTGAAATAAAAACGGGTTTTGGAAACGGTATTTTTCTTGATCCCGGTGAAAAATTGAGATTACTTTATGGGCTTTCTTTTTCTTTCTATATTTCAGGACCCTATCTTGAATTAAGTGATATTAATGTTAAATTAAATTCCTCAAGTGATGCATTAACAGGAAATGATTTTTTAAGTATAAGGGCAGATACAAACTTTTTTAACTTTGGATATTCAATGGATCTTGGTTTTGGTTTTGAATATAAAAAACTTTTTAATTTTTCTTTTGGATTTTCCAATATAATATCAAATTTAAATTTTTCAAAAGGCGTAATTTACAATCACAGGGGAAATCTTGATTCCCTCTATATAGGTGAAGGAATAGATTTAGACACAATTGCAACCGATGATGTGGACACAATACCCGGAGCTTTCAGTGTAAAATTACCCTTGATTTTAAAATTTTCAAGTTTTTACAGGCATCCAGAGGATAAATACAGATTGTTTTTTGCCTATGAACAGGGTTTTAAAAACACAGCCCTTTCTACAAAAACACCGAGAATTTCTTTTGGAGGTGAGTATTTTGTTCATCCAAGAATACCTTTAAGAGCAGGATTTACTTTTGGAGGTTATGAAGCTTTTGGGTTTTCCCTTGGATTTGGTATAATAAGCAGGGATATTTCATCAATAAATATAGGTATCTCACAGCACAGAGGAATTTTTACAGGGAGTAGGGGGATTTCTTTTTCATTTTTAACTGAATTTCATTCACCCTTTAAAGGAAAATTTAAATTCAAAATTATTGATTCTCTTACAAATAAGCCTATAGCAAATGTTATTTTAAAATTAATTGATACAAAAGATAAAAAAGTTTTTGAGGGTTTAAGTAATGCTGAAGGTGAAATAAGTGGTGAAATTAAAGGTGGCAGATATAAATATGAGGTTGAAGCAGAGGATTACTATACAAAATCAGGACTCTTTGAAATAAAATCAGGAGAAAAAAAAGAAGAAAAGATTCTTTTAAAAACAAAATTTGGAATGTTAACGCTTTATGTTAAGGATAAAGATAATGAAGAGCCTTTAAGTGATGTGGATGTTACTATTCAATATAAAGAAAAAATTACAAAGTTAAAAACAGATAGAACAGGAACTCTAAAATTTAAACTGGAAAAAGGAGAATATACATTCAGGTTTGAACACCCTGATTATGTTCTCAAAAGTGAAAGAATTTCCATAGAACCGGGAACAGTGAAAGAGGTAGATGTTTTCCTTTCAACAAAATGGGGAATTGTTAAGGGTAAGGTTTTTAATGCTCAAACAATGGAAACTCTTTCAGGTGATATAGAAATTTACCCTGAAAATAAAGATAGTTTAATTCAAAAAATTGTATCTAAATCTGATGGAACTTATGAGGTAAAACTCCTTGAAGGTATTTATCTATTTAAAGTAAAAGTTCCCAATTATATACCACAGGCAGCTTATGTTCAGGTTAAAGGTGGAGCTGTTTTAATAAAAGATTTTCCTATGTTAAAGGAAAAAATGGTATTTACCTTTAGAAATATATATTTTGATTTTAATAAAGCAACAATTAGACCCGAATCTTATCCAATACTTGATTCAATTTCTATAATGCTTAAGGATAATCCTACAATAATTGTTGAAATAGGTGGTCATACTGATGAAAGGGGTTCAAATGCATACAATAAAAAATTAAGTCAGGCAAGAGCTGATGCTGTCAGGATTTACTTTATTGAGAGACATAGGATAGATCCATCAAGATTAATAGCAATTGGTTACGGAGAAGATAGACCTGTTATAAGAAATGCAAAAACTGAAGATGAACACCAGATGAATAGAAGGGTTGAATTTAAAATACTGGGAGAAAAGAAATAATTTAAATTACTCTTTTAAAATTTTTTCAGGGTTAAAGAAGGAGTTTTCTTCAAATCCAGTCCGATAAATATCACTTTTGATTCTATTTTTCAAGTCTTCAAATATATATATATAATTTTTAAGAAGAAACCTCACCGCATCGTATCTTTCAATTTTTTTACATATCTTTAAAAGTTCTCTTAATATGATAATATGTAATATTGGTATAGGGTATTTAAAAATTTCTTCAAATAGAAATTTCAAATCCTCACTTAATTTTGTGCTTTCCTTAATTTTCTTAATTGCTTTAATGTAAAGCTTCTGGTAAAAGGGGAAATTTGGATTTTCTTCTATTTCTTCTATATCTATTTTTTTAAAAAACTCTTCATTTGTATTAAGAAAAATCGAAAAGAATATATAAGGATCCCTTAGGAATGAAAGATTTAAATCTAAAGTAGTTGCTACATCTCCTTCAAGAAGAGATTTAATATTTTTAAAATAAAAAAGATATGGAAGGTTTTCAAATTTTTGAGAAAAAGATAGTCCTGTTTTAAAAGCAGAATTGAATAAATTCTCATTTTTCAAAAATATCCCCAGGAAAGCTTTTATTTTAAGAACATCAACTAAATTTTCAAAGTTCATTTCCATATAGGAAGATTTCTCAGCATCAAGAATAGTGTTTAAAGAATCTTCAAGATTCCCTGTCCAGAATAAAAGGTCAGAAAGTTTTAATTTAAATTCAGAAAGAAAAACTCCCTTCTTTTTAAGTTCATTACTTGCTCTTCTCATAAAAATAAGCGAATCGAAGAATAGACCTTCTTTCTGGTAAAGAAAAGACCATGTTATATTAACTTTAGCTGAGGTAATTTCATCATTAACTTTTATATCCCTCAAAAATTTTTTTGCAGATTCAAGACTTCCCCTTTCAATATAAGACTTTGAGAGATAAAGATTAATTTCATTCCATTTTTCATCTTTTTCCTCTGTAAGAAGTAGTGCCTTGTGAAAATGTTGAATAGATTTTTCAAAATCTTTAGCAAGAAAAGAATATACTCCTTTCAGGAAAAAGTAATCACCCATATCAAGGGGTTTTACTTTATAGTTTTTTAAAACCTCATCATCTATTTTTTCAAAAATAAAATTCGGTATAAAACCCGTTCCTTCTCTTAAAAGTTTTTTTAAACTCTTTATACCGTATTTCCATGCTTTATCATATTCTCTCGCCTTTAAAGAGTTTATAAAAACAAAGTAAGGGTTCTCTTCAGCCCAGGGACTATCTAAAACAGCATCAACAATTTCTTTATGAATCCTTTCTTTAATTAAATCCGGAAGAGACTCATAAATCACCTCTCTAACAAGTGGATTAACAAATACAATTCTATTATTTTCAATTCTTAAAATATCATTTAAAATAAGTTTGTCTAAATTTTTTTCTATTTTGTGAGAGAAGTATTTTGAAAGAGGAGAATCAAGGTCAAGTTCAGTAACAGCACTTAATATTTCCAATAGATCTCTCTCTCCTTCAGTAAGTTCCTGAATCGGTGAGAGAACAAAACTTATTAAAGAAAGTGGAAGTTCAGGTTTTTCTTTAATATCTTTTTTTCTTATTTTTAAACTTTTCAAATACTGAGTTATAAATAGAGGGATACCTCCGGTTTTGGGGTGAATTTCAAGAATTATCTCTGGACTTACATCAGGAAAGTATTTTAATATTAATTCTTTTGTTTCATCATAATCAAAAGCTCTCAAATTGATTCTATAAACATTTTTAGGGTCTAAAGATGTTGGTAAGACTCTCCCTGTTAAAATAATCAGGGTTTTTTCAATTTTTGATTTTAAAAAGTTTATAAATTCAATGGTAAAAGGGTCAGTTCTATCTATATCATCAAAAAATATAATAAGGTTACCTTTTTTATTGCATATAACTCTTAAAAGATCAAATAAAAGATATTTAAGTTTTTCTCTATTGGGTTTTTCTTCTATTTTCTCAAAAAAATAAGAAAAGCTTTTTAAAAAAGTTTCAAGATATCTTTTTATAAATTTAAATTCCTCTTTATTTAAGGAATTCTCAATAAATAACCTGAAAGGGTAGAGCGGTTCGTTAGAATATATCTCACTTCCTTTAAGTTTTATAATAAAACCTTTATCTTTTAATTTTTTTAGATAATTTTCTGCAAGAAATGTTTTTCCAATTCCTGCTTCACCTGTTATTATTACACTTTTAGTTTCTCCCTTTTCCCATTCACCTATAATTGCTTCTAATCTTTCCTTAACATCACTTCTTTCTATATAGGGAACTCGGAATTCCTCATAAATAATTTCTTTTCTTTCGGAAATTAAAGCATAAACATCAATTCTATCAAATTTTCCTTTTAACTTGATTTTTCCCATATGTTCAAATTCATAAAAATTCATAGCAGTTTCGTATATATCAACACAAACATATTTTCTATTATTAAATAGAGTAGAAAGTCTTGCAGAGGTATTCACACAATCACCAAGAGCTGTTATAGACATGCTATTTCCTGATTCAATTTCTCCAAAGAATGCCCATCCAGAACATATTCCTATACCATACTCACATAAATCGGAAAAATTTTTTTTAATTAACTCTTCAACTTTAAAAGAAAAATCAAGAACTTTAAAAATAAGGTCTCTTTCAAATTCATTATAACCAAATATAACAAGTCCGCCTTCAAAATGATTGAATTTCTCAAAAAAACCATCATAATTAACACATAGTTCATCAATTTTTTTTAAAAAATAGTGGAACTTAGAAATTAAAAGAGCATTTATTTTGGTTTTCCATTTTAGACTCAGAAAGAAAGAAATAACATATTTTTTTCTAAGAGAAATTGCAATCTTTGCTTCATCAGGAACAATAACTTTTACATCTTTTACTTTTAAACCACAATATGTGCAAAAGTTATAGATATCTCTAACATAAGATTTACATCTCTTACATTGAATTCTATTTTCAGTTTCTATCACTTTCAAATCTCCTTAATCCCATAGTTGCTGCCAGTTTTACAGAAGAATCAGGGTCCTTAATAAGTTCCTCTAAATAACTTTTGATTTTTTCTGTTTTATATTTTGATAAAACTCTTACTAATTCTGTTCTTATTCCAGAAGGATATTTAGGTTTCTTTAAAAATGTTTTTTCAAATAAAATCTTTTCTATAAAAGGATATACCTTTTCAGGTGAATGTTTCATTACAAAATTAAAAGCAGGAATTACAAGTTCGTTAAAATCTTCTTTTTCAATTGCTTCTTTAATAAACTTAGAGATTACATCCACACTTTTTTCAGTCCCTATTTTTAAAAGTGTTCTTATACATTCTATTTTGACTTCCTTTCCAGGATATTCAATGTAAACCTCAATAATATCATCCTCAACTTTTGGATTATTAATTTTTGATAAAGCTCTGAGCACCTCTAATCTTACTATATCCTGACCGGTTTTTAAAAATTTTACTAAAAGAGGTAAACCTTCTTCATCTTTACTTTCCCCGAGTATAAACACTATATCTCTTTGTGTTTTCCAGTTTTCTTCTTCAAGAGCTTCATAAAATTCCTTCCTATAATCTGGTGGAAAAGCTGCAAGAATTTTAGCTATTCTTCTTCTGATATTTATATTCTCAATTTCTGGAAAAATCTCTTTAAGCGCATTAAATCCTTCCTTACCTGAAGAAAGAAGTGCCTCTTTCACTTCTATTTCTGTATCTTCATCCCATAGAGCTGTTAGAAGCATCCTTAAGGCAAATTGAGTACCTACTTTTCCAAGTGCTCTTATTGCCATTTTTTTCTTTGATTCTGAATCAAGTAAATCTCTAAAAGTTTTCTGTATATCTTCAACAATAAAATCTTTCCCCTTTATCTTTGCAATTTCTACAATTTTTTCAAGACCATCAATATATGAAAAGATAACAGCTGGATGTTCCTCTTCTTGTATTTTTGATTTTATAAGATTTATTAATTTTTCAAGTGGTCCAAATTTATCTGACTTTATAAAGGAAACTGCCAAAGCAGCAATAGCACTAACAGCTGAACTTCTTTCATTTTCGTCTCCTTTGTTCAGTTTTTCTAAGAGTGGTTCGAGGACAAGATCCATTTCAGAGGCACCAATTCCCTCTTCAAGTTCCTTTTCCATAAATTTCAATTTCTTTTCACCTGTTATAACAAGCCTTTTTTCCCTCGTCACTCTTTCGAGCATTTCGAGTTCTTTATCCTGATAAGAAATATCACCCTTTGTGAAGACTTTCCTTTTTTGAAGAATATCTTTAATTGTGTCTGGAACATCCGTATCTCCTTCTTTTATACCAGATAAAAGAGAAATAAGTTCTTCATCCTTCATTTCCTCAAGAACTTTTCTTATTGATTGGGCAATTTCCCTGTGTTTTTCTGATTCTTGAAGGAACCTTCTTTTTAAAGAAGGAGATAAAATTTTAAGAATCTGCGAAACAATAAGTGAGAGGCCCGAAAAACCTTCTTCTCCATATTTTTCAAGTAAATAATAGGCAACTATTTTTAAAGCAGAAACAACACTTAAAATTTTAGAACTCTCAAAATCCTCTTTAAGATCAATTCCAACCATTTTTAAAAAGATTTCTCTTATTTCCTTTTCTTTTTCTTCATCCTTTAATTCCTCAATTTTATTAAAAATTTTATCAATTTTTTCTTCAATTTCAGAACCAGCCCGAACTTCTTCATAAATATGAGGTGAAATAGTTCCTTCATAAGTTTTCTCTTTTTTTACATAACTTACACCTTCTTCCTCACGGGGAATTAAAAAACTCGGAATTTTATTCAAAATTTCTTTCCTTTTATCTTCAGGGACAAATGATAAAATATCACTTCTTTTTTCCCTTGGTATTTCAGAAAGAATAAGTAAAAAATCACTTTCATCCATAGAAGCCATTATCTCTCTGATTTTATTTTTGATTTCTTCATCTTTCAAAAATTCAGAAAGGAGATTTTCACCCCCTTCCATCATTATTGAAGAAAAAACCTTTGATAATTGTAGAGGATTTATTTTTTTTGCATTTTTAACAAGAGTTTTAGTCTTAGTAAGAATATCTTCACCTGGTATTGAGTTAATAAAATGAAGAGGGTCATCAGTATTTTCTATTTCTCTCAAAACCGAATCAAGATCAAACTTTATTTCCTTCTCAGTGGTGGATGAAGTTAAAGCAAATTTAACTTCATTGAATCTTATTTTTTCAATATTTTTTTGAAGCAGAAATTCTGTTGGATCCTGTGTTTCTAAAAATTTTTTTGCCGGAAGAGTAAAAACTTCAAAAAATCCTTTTACATCTTCTTGGGTAACATCTCTATCAATTGAGATACTTTCAATTTTATATTTTGACAGTTGTTTTGAGAGAGATTGGATTGCAGGAATTTTACTTATATCCATTCTTGTGTCCTCAAATAGAATTATATTTTCAAAGAAATAAATTGATATTGTTCTGTATTTGGTTGGAAATTTTTTTATAACCTCTAAAAACTGTTCTGCTAATCTCGTAAAAGCAGGGTGTCCGGGTGGATACATTTTTGAATAATTTAAACCTACCCCCATTTGTTTTAAAAGTTCTACTAATAAATTTTCAATTTGCTCCATGTAAGACTACCTCCCTTAAAATATAAAAAGTAAAATTATCAAAGCTTCTTTTTTCAAGCATATCTCCTTCAAAAATTTTCTCTGGTTCTCCTATTAAACCGATTTCTCCTTCTTTTACAATTGTTTTTAAATCATTAATTTTATCAATAAAATCAGAAATAAGTATTAAATATGCCTTTTCTCCTGTTTTAACTGGAAAAACTATTGTGTTACCATATCCACCAAACATACGTATTCTGAAATTTACTTTCAAAAGTTTTGAGTTAAAAAAATCCTTTATATCTTTTAAAAAGCTAAAAAATTCAGCTTTTTCAAATTTTTTTACAAGTCCCCATAAAATTTCAATCTCGTCACCTATATATTGGTTAACATATCCTCCATTTTTTTCTGCTATATTTCTTAAATTGGAAAATAAAAGGGAAAGATTTATTTTTAAGTCAAAAAGTTCTATTTTTTCTGTTAGATGAGTAAATCCTATTATATCCATTCTAAAAACCAGAAGTTCCTTTTCTGTAAAATCTTTACTTATGAAAAAACCACAATTTTGACAAAAAAATCCCTTTCTATCAATTTCTGAACCGCATCTTAAACACACCTCATAGTGCATTAATTAAAATTTTAAAGTTTTTTACAAAAAAAATCAATTATAAAATTTTTATCTTTTTCTAAATAAAGGCTCAAAAACAAAATAAAAGATTATAAAAATAAAAAAGGTTATGTAAAAAATTTTTATCATTATTTTTTCCTTTTTGTTATAATTACAAAAACACCACCTATGAATAATAAAAATGTTCCAAACCAAACGAGCTGTATAAGCGGATTATAAAAAACTTGAATATAGACAGTCTCATCTTCTTCCCATCCCTGAATAACTGCATAAATATCTCCATTTAAAAGTGGCAATACATCCATCTCAGCTGATGGTTGTTCCCAGTTATGATAAAACCTTAAAGCAGGTGAAAGTTTTCCTTTTATTCTTCCAGAGTTTTTAACTAAAAAATCTCCTCTAACTTCATCATAATTCTGTCCCGAAGCCATTGATAATTCAATATACTCAATTTCAAAATTTTTAAAATTAACCCTTTCTCCTTTTTTAACTACAAATTCTTTTTCTTCTTTAAATCCATAAGAAGAAATAATACCAATTGCTGAAAGAACAATACCAAAATGAATAAAAAAAGAGCCAGTCTTTCTTACAAAATATTCATTTAATTTTAATCCTCCAATTTTAATATCATGTATATAACGGTAAATATTTGAAACTAAGGCAAAGGCTGAGACTCCGTATCCAAGAAAGGCTCCTGGATGTTTTGATATTTTTATAAATACAAAAAATGAAACTAAAAGGAAAGCTAAAAAGGAAATTAAAAAGAAAAATTTTGAAGAATTTTTGTATGTAAAGGGATAAATAGCTAAAAGTATAAGAATTATGATGAAAAATGGACCTGTAGCCCTTACAAAAAATAGAGGAGTAACTTCCATCTTTTGACCGAGAATTAAGCCTGTAATAATTGGATAAAAGGTTCCAATAAGGGTTATTATGGTTATAGCAATAAGGGAAAAAAGTAAAATTAAAATCAAACCTTCGAGCCCAAAAATGCTGAATTTTTCTCCTTCATCTTTTAATTTTCCTCTATATTTAAATAAAGCAAAAAATAGAAAGAATAAATTCAAAAGAACAAAAGAACCAAAATATGGTCCAAGTTCACTTTCTGCAAAAGCATGGACTGACGAAAGAGCCCCACTTCTTGTAATATAGGTTCCTGTAACAACAAGTATAAAAGTAATTATTATTAAAGAAAGGTTCCATAATTTTAACATTTTTTTTGTTTCCTGAATAAAAAGCGTATGGACAAAGGCAGTTGCAGTAAGCCATGGTAGAAAAGATGCGTTTTCAACCGGGTCCCATGCCCAGTATCCACCCCATCCAAGTTCAACATATGCCCATCTTCCTCCAAGAACAATACCTATGGATAAAAAGAGCCAAGATATAAGAGTCCATTTTCTTATTTCCAAAGAAAAGTCTTTTCTTTCACCTTTGAGAAAAACTGCTATTGCATAACTTAAAGGAATGGTAAAACCAACAAATCCAAAATATATGGCAACAGGATGAATAAGCATCCATATATTCTGGAGCAGAGGATTTAAACCTCTTCCATCTGGAGGAGTAAAAGGAAGTGTTCTAAATGGATTTGTTAAAAAGAAAGTTATAAATGTGAAGAAAAGAATGACAATTGAAATAACAGTGTAAGAAATTAATCTATGTAAGTTTTCTGATTTTGCTGAAAAGATATAAATCAAAAAATAAATTGAAAGTATTAAAACCCAGAAAAGCATTGAACCATCCATTCCAGCCCAGAAAGCAGAAAATTTGTAGATAAAAGGTAGATTTTTTGAAGTGTAATTCGCCACGTATGTTACCCTGAAATCTGAAATTAAAAGAAGATACCATAGACAAAGGGAAGATAAAATTATAAAGGAAGAACCTAAAAAAATAGCCCTTTTACCTGATTCATAAAAAAGCAAATCCTTTCTTTTTATTCCGGTTATAAATAAAATAACTGCTAAAAGAAAGGATAAAAAGGATCCAAATAAAGAAGAATATCCAAGTTCAATCATATAAAATTATAATATATTTTAAATTAAAATTCAATTTAAAATTAGAAATTTTCATTTATATAAGTTTCAGCCATCATTGCTGCAATTGCTCCATCTGAAGCTGCTGTAATTGCTTGTCTCAGAGTCGTATTCCTTACATCTCCAGCTGCATAAATTCCTGGAATAGAAGTTTCCATTTTCTCATTTGTAATCACAGCTTTTCTTTCATCAAGGGGGGTTAAGCCTTCAAGAATTTCAGAATTTGGCAAAAGTCCAATGAATATAAAAACAGCAGAAACAGGCATTTCCCATACTTCTCCGGTTATTACATTTTTTAAAACAACACCCTCAACTTTTTTTTCTCCTTTTATTTCTTCAACAACAGTATTAAGAATGAATTCAATTTTAGGATTATTTTTAGCCCTTTCAATATAAATCTTTTGTGCTCTGAATTTATCTCTTCTATGGACAATATAAACTTTTTTAGCAAATCTTGTTAAATAGATACCTTCTGTTACAGCAGAATCTCCTCCTCCGACTACAACAATCTCTTTATCTTTAAAAAACGGACCATCACATACAGCACAATTTGAAACACCTCTTCCCATAAGTTCTAATTCACCTTTTACACCGAGTCTTTTATGATGTGCTCCTGTTGCTACGATTATGGCCTTTGTTATCCATTCGCCTCTATCAGTGATAACTTTTTTATAACCTTTATCAAGTAATTCAATTTTATTAGCTTTTTCTATAAGTATTTTTGCTCCGAAATTTTCAGCATGTTTTCTCATTAAATTTATAAGTTCGCTTGCATTAATTCCATCTGGAAAACCTGGATAATCTTCTATCCATTCGGTAAGGGAAAGTTGCCCTCCGATTGTTTCCTTTTCAAGAATTATTGTTTTAAGGTTAGCTCTTGCTGCGTATAAACCAGCTGAAAGCCCAGCAGGACCTGCTCCGAGAATAATTATGTCAGCCTCTCTATCTTTTATTTGTTCAGAAACTTCACCAAATTTTATTTCAAGCATTTTTACCCTCCTTTTGTTTGAAAAGGATATTTTGTATAAACATCATAAAATTCCAAAGTATTTTTTTTGTTATTATGAAGATAATAACTTCTAATCCCAACCATTACAGCATTATCCCCGCAGTATTCTATAGGAGGAAACAAAACTTTATCAAAATTTTCATAGAACAACTCTCTTAATCTCTCATTTGCTGCTACACCTCCTACAACTGAAATTGTTAAATTTTTTAAATTAAGAACATGTATAGCTTCTTTGACTTTTTCCAGTATATGCTGAAACACAGTTTCCTGGAAAGAGGCTGCAATATGGGATTTTAAATTTTCAAATTCCTCAGGATTTAGCTTTTCAATATACCTTATTAATGCAGTTTTTAAACCACTGAAGCTGAAAGTAAAAGGTTTAGTTTGTGGAAGAGGAAATTTAACAAAATTTTTATCACCTTTTTTAGCAAGTTCAGAAAGTCTCTTTGCTCCTGGATATTTAAAACCAAAAAGCCTTGCAGCCTTATCAAGACATTCACCTCCTGCATCATCAAGTGTTCCACCAAGATATTTTATTTCATTTATGCCTTCAAGGAGAAATAGTTCTGTATGTCCTCCTGAAACAAGGAGAGAAAGTATTGGAAAATCAGGATCTCTATCGATAAATACTGAAAAAAGATGTGCTTCAAGGTGATCTATTCCGTAAAAGGGAACTTGTAAAGAAGAAGCCAGGGATTTACCAAACACATAACCCACAAGGAGAGAACCTATAAGACCTGGTCCCTGAGTTGCTGAAACTAAATTTATATCTTTTATATCAATCTTAGCAATTTCAATTGCAAGTTTAAGTGATGGGACAATTATTTCCATATGAGTTCTTGAAGAAAATTCAGGCATTACACCCCCAAACTCAATTCCTGAAATATGAGAGGATAGAATATGGGATTTTACTTTTTTATTTTGTAAAATAGCAACCGAAGTTTCATCACAGGAGGTTTCAAAGGAAAGAATAAACATTTTTATATATAAAAGTAAAAATTTTAAAAATCAATATTTAAAATTCCACTGATGAAAAATTTTAAAGAAATATTAGATAATGGGAAAAGGTAAAAATTCGCAGGCTAAAGCCTGCGCCTACCAATTTTTTAAATTTTTTAACATTTATTACCATATTCTATAATTTTATGGTAACCGTACCCTTTAGGGTGCGTTATATTCCTACCAATTTTTTAAATTTTTTAAACATTTATTACCATAATTTTATTGTAGCCGCAACCTTTAGGTTGCGCTATATTTCGCTACCAATTTTTTAAAATCTTTAGATGGAAAGCTACACCTTTTAAGGTATAAAGTAACAAGTTTTTTAGAATATTGTTTCTATTATCCCTCATATTATCTTCACCCTTAATTTTCCAAAAAACAAAGGTTCTATAATTTTATGGTGCGCAAAATACACTATACAAGAATATTTTGTAGGAGGCACTTCTTTTAATTTTATTGAGCCGGAAAAATTCAATATTGTTATGGTATTCTTATGGAATTCTACACTGAATTTGAAAATCAATATTTTTTAGCTTATAATTTTTAAAATGCATGTTAATAAACTATCTATTTTTGCAAAATTTCAGAAAATTTGAAAAGAAAGAATTTTTCTTTAAAGAAGGAGTAAACCTTATTACAGGACCAAATGGAGCAGGGAAAACAACAATTCTTGAAGCAATACACCTTCTCAGCTATCCGAGAAACTTGAAAGGAGCAAGTAATTCTGAAATTATTAAAAAAGGTAAAGAATTTTCCCTAATTTTCTGTAAAGGAAATTCCAAAAATGGAAAATACGAAATAAAACTTGAGATAGAAAAGGATAAAAAAAATCTTTACTTTAATAATAAAAAAGTTCCATCCTATTCCTATGTTTTTAAAAAATTACCCACTATTTTTTTTCATTCAAAAAAAGAAATAATATTCTGGAATAAAAGCGAACTTTTCAGAGAAATAAATTACCTTTTCTCCCTTTTGGATAATGAATATTTTAAAATCTTACTTAATTACAACAGGATTCTTGAACAAAGAAATAAATATCTTAAAAATATTAAAGAAAATATAGACCCTTTTAAGAAATTGCTTCAAGATAATGGAAAAATATTGCAGAGTAAACGTATAATATATATTAAAAAAATAGAGGAAGTTATGAAAAACTATTTAAATGTTTTTATAAATTATGAACCTTCGGTTTTGGAGTATGATTTTGAAAAGGAGAAAGAAAAAGGTTTTACTCTTTTTGGTATTTCAAGGGATAAAATTACTTTTTTAAAAGATGGTTTTGAATTAAAAACGCAGTGTTCGGAGGGTGAAAAAAGGATTTTTTTATTTTATTTTTATATTGCTATTGCTGAAATGATGAAAGAAAGTGGAAATTTACCCTTACTTTTATTAGATGACCCTTTTTCAATTCTTGATTTTAATCTGGTGAAAGATTTTATTGGAAAATGGGAAGGTCAGATTATTATTACATCCCTGAAGGATCTTGATATAAAAAATAAAATAGTTTTGTAAAATGGAAAATTTAAGCAATATTCTTTTTGAATTTTTTAGAAAGAAAGGGCTTGAAAAAAGATTTTATGAATATCAGGTTATAAAGGAATGGGAGAAAATTGTAGGGGAGGGTATAGCTTTAAAAGTAAAGGCAGTTAATTGCAAGGATGGAATTCTTTATCTTTTTTCAAGTGATTCAATTATGAGGTCAGAAATATATAATTTAAAGAAGGAGATTATAAAAGAAATAAATAATTTTTTTAAGAGAAAAATTGTAAAAGAAATAAAATTTACAAGGAGGATGGAATAATATGACAGAAAGATACGATGCATCTAAAATACAAATTTTACCAGGTTTAGAAGGTGTTAGAAGAAGACCTGCAATGTATATAGGAGATGTTGGAAAAAGGGGACTTCACCACTTAATTTTTGAAATCCTTGATAATTCAGTTGATGAAGCTCTTGCCGGTTATGCAAAAAATATTGAAGTAATCCTTCATTCTGATGGTTCCTGTTCTGTTAAAGATGATGGAAGAGGAATACCGGTTGATCTCCACCCAACAGAAAAAAAACCAGCAGTTGAGATTGTATTCACCTATCTTCACGCTGGAGGAAAGTTTGATCAGAAAATCTATCAGATTTCAGGTGGTCTTCACGGAGTTGGGGCATCAGTTGTATGTGCCCTTTCAGAATTTCTTGAAGTAAAAGTAAAAAGGGATGGAAAAATTTATTACCAAAAATTTTCGAGAGGAAAAAAAATTACTGAACTCAAAGAAATAGGTAAAACAGAGGAGAGTGGAACAGAGGTGAGATTTAAGCCTGACCCTGAAATTTTTAAAAAAACAGAATTTGAGTTTGAAATTGTTGAAAGAAGATTAAAAGAACTTTCTTTTCTTGTTAAGGGTTTAAGACTTAAAGTTTTTGATGAAAGAGATGGAAGGGAAAGGGAATTTTATGCAGAAGGTGGATTAAAAGACTTTGTAAAATTCCTTGATGAGGCCAGGAAACCAATTCATGAGCCTTTCTGGATGGAAGCAAAAAGGGAAGATATTGAAGTTGAAATAGCTCTTGAATATAACTCAGATTATCAATATGAAAATATTTTAAGTTTTGTCAATACCATCAATACCCATGAAGGTGGAACTCATGTTACTGGTTTTAAGTCAGCTCTTACAAGGGTAATAGTTGATTATATTAAAAAGAACAATTTGCTTAAATCAAACGATATTGAGATTCAGGGAGAAGACACAAGGGAAGGTTTAACTGCCTGTATTCATGTTAAAATGCCAGGACCACAGTTTGAAGGTCAGACAAAGACAAAACTTGGAAACTCAAATGTAAAAGGTATTGTGGAATCAGTATTTTACGACAGGTTTTACAGATTTCTTGAGGAAAATCCTTCTGTTGCTGAGGAAATAGTTAAACTTGTTATAGCAACAGCAAGGGCAAGGGAAGCAGCAAAAAAGGCAAGGGAATTAACAAAAAGAAAATCTCTTTTAGAATCAGTTTCTCTTCCAGGAAAACTTGCTGATTGTTCTATTAAAGACCCTTCAAAGGCAGAGTTATTTGTGGTTGAGGGTGAAAGTGCAGGTGGTTCAGCAAAGCAGGCAAGGGCAAGGGAATTTCAGGCAATTTTGCCTTTAAAGGGTAAAATTTTAAATGTAGAAAAGGCTTCCATAGATAAAATTTTAAAAAATGAAGAGATTAAGACAATTTTTCAGGCAATAGGTATAGGTTTTGATGAAGAAGATTTTAAACCTGAAAGAATAAGGTATCACAGAATAATTATAATGACTGATGCTGATGTTGATGGAAGTCATATAAGGACACTTCTTTTAACTTTATTTTACAGGTATATGAAACCACTTATAGAACTTGGATTTTTGTATATAGCACAGCCTCCCCTCTACAGATTACAGAAAGGAAAAAAGGTTTATTATGCTTATTCAGAGGAAGAAAAGGAGGAAATTTTAAAGAAGATCGGAGGAGAAGATGGGGTAAATATTCAACGTTACAAGGGTCTTGGTGAGATGAATCCAGAGCAGTTATGGGAAACAACAATGGATCCTGAAAGAAGGATTTTAAAAAAGGTAACCCTTGAAGATGCAGCAGAAGCAGATAGATTATTTTCAATTTTAATGGGTGAAAAAACAGAACCCAGAAGGGAATTTATAATGCAAAATGCAAAGAAGGTCCAGAATTTAGACATATAATTACCATCTAATTATTGAAATTTTTACTTTTTCTTTTTATAATTTTATGATGAAAAAAATTTTATCTGAAGAGGAAATAATTAGGATAATTGAGGAGAAATTGCCAGAAATTATAGAGAAATATCCTTCTGTAAGATTAAAAATTGAAGAATTGATTGAAAAAAAAGCTGCCACAAAAGAGGAAATAAAAGAAATACTTCTTGAACTAAAAGCACAAAGAGAAGAAAATAGTAAAAGATTTGAAGAAATTAATAAGAGATTTGAAGAAATTAATAAAAGATTTGAGGAAATTAATAAGAGATTTGAAGAAATTGAAAGAAGATTTGAAGAAATTAATAAGAGATTTGAAGAAATTGATAAAAGATTTGAAGTTCTTACATTAAAAATGGAGAATGGATTTAAGGTTTTGAGAGACACAATCTCAGCTATTGGTTCAAGGTGGGGAGTAGGAGCTGAGGAAGCTTTTAGAAAGGGATTTGAAGAAGTTCTTTCAAAACTTGATTATAAAGTTATAAAATGGAGAAGATTTGACAAAAATTCTGAATTTTTTATATATCCAAGGACAGCTGAAATAGATATATTAATAAAAGATAAAAAGAAAATAGCAATAGAGGTAAAATCATCTCTAACCCTCGGAGATATTGAAAGTTTTGAAAGATCAGTGAGATTTTATGAAAAGGAAGAAAGGGAAAAAATTGATGAAAAGATAATTGTTGCAATTTTTCCTTATCCAGAAACAGAAGAATATGCAAGAAATCTAAATATAAAGTTAATTAAGGGAATTGAAAAAGGAAGAGAATACTTTGAAAACCTTTACTCTTTCATTTAGAGATGTGGAAAAGTGAGCCTTGAAGCACCCATCCCCGTAAAAGCAAGCTGTTTTACTTTTATATTCTAACCTACTTTAAGGAAAAGATTTCATTTAAATTTTAAAAGTGAAATCACATTAAAAAAATAAGAAGGGGAGGAAATTCCCCCCCTTCTTCCTGAGTATTTTAAAAAAAAGAGGATTACTGTCCTGATGTAAGAGAATCAGGTAACTGACCTTTTGAACCTGAACCCCATATCACATATCTGAAAGCTTGAGCTCCTGTACTAACAGAGTTCCCCGCAGCATCATAACCTTCATAAGAAACAACACCATAAGTAGTCTGGTCTGTAGCATTATATGTAACTTTACCAGGACTTGACACTACATTATTACTTGCAACAACTGGATTCTTCATATTACCAGGCAATAATCTAGCTTCACCTGCTCCCGGATCTGCATTTGCACTTGCAAGGTCTGCCCCTGTAGCAGCATCAACACCACCGGTGATTGAATAATTTCCTGGATTATCAGGTAGATCAGGTTCTACAATATCATTTACCGTATTACCAAGACCTCCAGGATATAGCCCCTGTGAATGGGTTGAAAAATCTTCAAGTGATAGCTGTAAAGTATGCATATTTGCCTTTACTGCAGCATCCTTTGCCCTTGAAACCATTCCTATGAAGTTAGGTATGGCTATAGCAGCCAGTATACCTATGATCACCACCACGATGAGTAGCTCTATCAGGGTAAAACCTCTTTTCATTTTTTTTACCTCCTTTTATTTCACTGGGATTCGAACCCAAACAAACTCAATTTTCAATTATATAATAAAGCAAAATTCATTCCAGAATTATATCTTTTATTTTTCCTTTAATTTTCATTGATTTTTTTTTGCATTTTGCAAATAATTTTTGCAATTTGCAAATCATTTTTTAGGAATAATGGATTCCACTGTATCGCCTCTTATTATGTAATAACCATCGTAAGGGTGTTTTGGTATTTCTTTTATATATCCCTTTTCCACAAGTTCCCTGAGAGATAAAGGTGAGTATCCCTCTTTTTCTTTAAATTTTTTTATTAAAATATTTAAATCTCTCATATGTATTTTCATTATTGTTCTTTTTATGTAATCCTTTGCAATTTCCTTTTCCACTTCACTTTTTACATTGTTATACATATATTCCCATAATTTAAGAGCCACCTCAAGGTTTTTAAGTTTTTTATAATAAGTAAAAGCATAAAATCTATAACAAACAGGTGGAGCATCCTTTTTAAATGTTGATAATTTAAAAAATATTCCAGCAGTTTTATAATCCTTAAAAAAAACATAATTTAAAAAACCCATCCAGAAAGGGTATTCCCACTTTTCAGGATTCTTATACATAGCTTTCATAAGAAGTTTTGTAACACTTAATTTATCCTTTAAATGATGAGCAATATTAACAGAACCAAATGTATAGGCATGAAGAAATTTTTCATCAAGGTCTGTGATAATATCTGTAATGGGATATAAATAGGGGAATTGGAGGTCTGTTTGAAGATGATGTCCATAATATTGAATAAAAAGCAACCAGAAATAATCTGATACAGTATTCCTGTGGTCAAGGGCTATATATTTTAAAATTTCACCTTTTGGAAGATAAAGAATTTCCTCTACTTTTTCTTTTACACCTCTTATTTCATCAAGTCTATATGAAAGGTTTATAACAATTAAAAATAAAAGAAAAACATAAAAAAAATTTTTCATCTAAACTCTTTTTTCTCAAAAATAAGAGATGAAATATAAAGTAAAAGAATTATATAAATAAGTCCATAAGAAGTGGAAAAAAGGAAATATTCTTTTCCAGGAATCTCACCGTAAACAATATTATTTTTTATATTAAAATGCTCAAGATTGGGTAAAAAGTAATATAGAAAATAACTTATAATTTTCAAAAAAAGCGATTTAGAAATCTCTGAAAAAAGCTTTAAGGACTCAATTAGGTGTCCTATAACATAAAAAATAAAACCCATAAAAGCAGAAAAAATAACACCTGTAAAAGTTGAAAAGAAAATAAGTATTGAAATTATTATAGAAATTTCAAAAATAAAAGGATAAAGAGCTATAAAAATCTTTAAATCAAATTTTCCATCAGTTAAAAATATTAATATTTGATGAAAAATTGACATACCTATTATATTTATCAATATAAGAACTAAAAAACCAAAAAATTTTCCTATAATTATCTCTCTTCTTTCTACAGGTGTTGTAACAATAAGATAAATCGTTCTTTTATCAAATTCCTTATGTAATAGAGAACCACCTACAATTATAACAAGTATAGTATTAAAAAATGTGATTGCAGAAAGCCCAAAATCCCTTATTATTTTTGATTGTTCACCTACTGATAAGGGAAAAAGAAAAAAGGAAATAAAAAGCATTGAAAAACCAAAAATTACAATTATAAAAAATATCTTCTGTCTTACTAACTCCTTAAAAGTATTTTTTGCAATTGCAATTACTCCCTTCATTTCCCTTTCACCATTTCAACAAACCACTCTTCAAGGGTATATAGTTCAGGAGTAATTCTTATAATTTTTAAATTTTTTTCCTTCTCAAAAAGTTCTCTTAAAACTTTTTCTATATTCTCATCCAGAAGTTTCAAAACAATTTCATCACCCTTTTTTTCAAAATTTTTGCCCTTTAAATTCTCTTCATTAACATTTTTTAAAACTATCTCATAACTTTTTACTCTCTCCCTTAATATTTCACTTAAAGGACCCTCTTTTATTATTTCACCACTGAAAATTAAAATTACCCTGTCACATATTTCCTCAGCATCTGAAAGAATATGGGAGGAAAAAAATATAGTTTTACCTTTTGTTTTTTGCTCATAAATCAGTTCTTTTATTTCTTTTCTACCAATCGGGTCAAGCCCTGTTAAAGGCTCATCAAGAATTAAAAATTCAGGGTCTCTTATAAGACTGCTTGCTATTCCTATTCTCTGAAGCATTCCCCTTGAATAAGTCCTTATCCTTTTATGTCCATCTCCTTTTAAACCAACTATTTCAAGGAGTTCATTTATTTTTTCTTTTAATACTTTCTTATTAATTCCGTAAAGCTCACCAATTAATTCAAGAAATTCATAACCTGAAAGATGGTCATAAAAATAAGGCTGTTCTGGCAAAAAACCTATTTTTTTCCTAACATTTTTGTCCCCTGGTTTTAAATCAAAAATTTTTACTTCCCCTTCATTATATTTCAAAAGTCCTGTTAAAATTTTTATTGTAGTTGTTTTACCAGCACCATTTGGTCCTAAAAAACCAACAATTTCCCCTTTTTCTATATTAAAGGATATAGAATTCAAAACTTTTCTTTTTTTAAACCCGGTTATGAAATATTTTGTTAAATTTTTTACCTCAACAATATTCATTTTAAATTATTATATTTTAAGGAAGAGTTAAATCAAGGGGACCTTTTAATCCATAGGCGGTTATCACATATTTAGAAGCAGCTTCTCCTTCAGTTGCAATATTTCCATCTTCCTTAAATCCTGTATAATAAACACACCCTATTGGTGGAACAGGAGGCGGACCTGAAAAAAGATTTTCTACTGCATTTTCATAGGGAAAAAAAGGATTTCTAAAACTCTCATGGGGGAGAAGAAGAGCATTTTGAGAAAAAGGCGGCTTTCTTCTACCATCAGCAATTGATTTTTCTCCATCTGGATGACTTACTAAAGAAGGATTAACATCCTTAACCTTTGTATCAATACCACCTGGATATTGACCAAGAGATGTAACAGAAAAAATTTCAACAACAGTATGAAGTATATGCATATTATTTTTTAAAGAGGCTTCCCTTGCGTTATTAACAAGTCTTATATAATTTACTATTCCTATACTTGAAAGTATTCCAATTATAACAACTACAATTAAAAGCTCAACAAGGGTAAATCCCTTTTTCATTCTTTAAATTCTATGAATATTAATAAAAAAATTTCAATCAGGAACATTTGCCAAAATTTTGATGGAATAAAAGGGAAAGGGAGAATAATTTTGAGGATAAAAGAAATTTCCCCCCATAGGCTGATTGTAAGAAAAAGAAATCATAAAATAGGAATAAAAATTACCTTCAAGACTTAAATTAAATAAATAATTTTTATCAAAGGAATTAAAACTTCCTTTTAAATAGATTAAATAATTTTTTTCAGGATTCTTTAAAAGAAATAATTTTAAAGAAAAACTGTAAAGCTTATGATTAAAAGAACTTGATTTTAAATTTTTATATTTTAAAAAAAATCTTATTTTATCAAATAATTCAATTGAATCACAGGTAAATATTGATAGAAAGTTTCCAGAGTAGAGGAGAGGTTTTATAGTAAAGGGTAAAGTGATAAAAAGGTCCTTTGTATTAAAGTATTCAAGTTCTAAATTTAAACCTGTTATTTTGTTTTTGTAATTTAGGGAGATTTTAAAGCCTCTTTTTCTAACAGGACTTTTATAATTTAATGTTTCTCTTAAACTATCAAAAGGTAAAGGAAATATTAATTTCTGGATAAAGTAAGAAAATTTTACAAATTTTATATTTAATCCTGCATCAATAACATATCTTTCTCCATCCTGTGATTCTTTACCTTGTTCAATATTTGTGAAAGCAAAAGGCAGAGATAAATTAACTTTAAAATTTTTAAAATTCCTTTTATTCTGAAAATAAAAATTATAATTAGAAAATTCAAAAGTGTAATATAGATTTTTAAAGAGATTATAGAATTTTATACTGTATTTATTTCTTTTGAAAAATCCTTTTTCTTCAGAAAAGAAGATATAAAAGAAAAGTAATTTAAGGGAGATAGAGTAATTTTTTAAAGAATATTCTTTTTGAAATGGGTTTGCGTCAAAATTGGCAAGTTCAAAGTATAAGGGGATTGATTTTGATTTTAAAGCTATATAATAGTTATGTTTTGAAAAATTATAATTTTCTCTATTTCTAAAAAGGGAAAAATAAAAAAGAGATTTTATGTTTCCATTAAAAAATGGTAAAAAACTTGAAATACTGTTTTGTTCAGTACTCAAAATGGTTCTGTAAAGTAAAAATCTTGTCATAATTCCATCTGAGTCAGGCTCAATAAATTTATAATTAAGGTTTTTATAAAAATAGTTAGGAGAAAAATCATTTACTGAATCAGTATAAACATAGGGTAAAAAAAGTGGATTAAAAATAGATAGAGGAGTACCTGAAAAAATATCAGGCTCATGTGTAGAAAGATAAAAGGAAAAAAGAAAAATTAACATTTTTTATTTTAAGAAAAAGAAGAACCATTTTGATAATATAACATAGCAGTTAATAAAAGAGTGAATTAAATCTTTTATCCCGGCTTTAAAAATAAAATTAACTCATTGAGAAAAAAATATAAAACAATTCAAGAATTTTATCAAGTTAACATAAGATACATTATCTTTACTTTAAGATTTCTTTCATATCTTTACTTTAAGATTTCTTTCTCAAAATAATTGAATCCTCACCGTCAACCTCTTTAACCCTTACATCCACTATCTCATCCCTTGAAGTTGGTATTTTCCTCCCAACATAATCAGGATGAATTGGAAGCTCCCTATGACCTCTATCCACCATCACTAAAAGCTCTATCTTTTTCGGTCTTCCATAATCAAGTAAAACATCTATTGCACACCTTATTGTTCTTCCTGTAAATATAACATCATCTACAAGTATAATTTTCCTGTCCTCAACAGAAAACGGAATGTTTGTCTCCTTAACCTCCGGCTGCTCATATAACTTCATTAAATCATCCCTGTAAAATGTTATATCCACTGTCCCCATATTTATTTCCTTATTCAACCTTTCTTCAAGCAAAACTTTAATCCTTTTTGCAATATAAACCCCTCTTGTTTGTATACCAACAATATCAATATCACCCTCAGAATGCCTCTCAAGAATTTCAGAACATAACCTCTCAATTATCCTTGAAAATTCATTAGAATCAACAAGTTTTTTTTCTGTCATTTGTTTTTTACCTCCTTTATTTCAATACCAAGTTCATCAAGCTGCTCTTTATAAACAGATGATGGACAACCCTCCAGAAGACCTATACCCTGTGCTGTCTTTGGAAAAGCTATAACATCCCTTATACTCTTTTCCTTTCCTAAAATCATTATTATTCTATCAAAACCAAGTGCTATACCACCATGGGGAGGTGCTCCATAAGATAAAGCCTTTAAAAGAAACCCAAATCTTTCCTCTATCTCCTCCTCACTATACCCAAGAAATCTAAAAATTTCTCTTTGCAACTCTGGTTCACTTATCCTTATACTTCCTGAACCAATCTCATAACCATTCAAAACAAGATCATAAGCCCTTGATTTTGCCTTTAAAGGCTCAAATTTCCAGTTTTCATCCTTCGGCATGGTAAAAGGATGATGTGCGGGAACTATAACCCCTTCTTCATTCACTTCAAAAAGAGGAAAATCAGTTACCCACAAAAATTTAAACTCATCTTTTGAATCAATATTTTTTAACTCTTCAATAACTTTTTCTCTCAATAAAGAACACCACCTAAAAATCTTCTCTTCATCACCCGCAATTACAAACCTTACTCCTTCTGAAGAAAAATCCGACTTATTAAAAAATTTCTTAAATGGACCTTTTAATTCCCCTCCTTCTAAAACAACCCAACCCAATCCAGGAAGTCCCTCTTTTTTAAGCTCTTGCTCTAAATCATCAATAAATTTTCTTGAAAATTTGTAAGGAAAAAATATACTTTTAACATATTTATAATTTTTGAAAATTTCTAATTGTCCCAGAATATCTTTATAATCTTCAAATTTATAATCATACCTCAAATCCGGCTTATCAGAGGCATATAATTCAAGAGCTTTTTCATAAGTCATTCTCTCAAAGGGTATTTTTAATTCTTTTTTAAAAATTTCTTTAAAAACTTCATAAAATATTTTTTCAACACAGTAAAAAATATCTTCTTCAGTTATAAAACTCATTTCTATATCGAGTTGTGTGAATTCTGGTTGTCTATCTTTTCTGAAGTCTTCGTCTCTAAAGCATCTTGCAAATTGGAAATATCTATCAAACTGAGATACCATTAAAATCTGTTTATACATCTGTGGTGATTGGGTAAGGGCGTAAAATTTTCCTTTATGTAGTCTTGATGGAACTAAAAAATCCCTTGCTCCTTCTGGTGTGCTTTTTGAAAGGTATGGAGTTTCAACTTCAATGAATCCCATTTCGATTAAAGTTTTAGTCATTATAAATTTAACCTGGCTTCTTAGTTTAAAAACTTCCTTCTTCTTTTTGCTTCTCAAGTCAAGAAATCTATATGATAATTTTGTTTCCTCAAAAACTTCTTTATCCTCATCAGGTAAAAAAGGAAGTATATTAGATTTTGAAAAAAATTCAATTTCTTGAGCAAGAACCTCAACATCGCCTGTTTTCATTTCCGGATTTTTATCCTTATCTGGTCTTTCTCTTACTATTCCTTTTACTTTTAAAGTTGAATAAAGGGGTAAATTTTTAATTTTATTTTTTATTTCTTCATTTTCAACTACAATCTGAATTTCTCCTTCTCTATCCTCAAGAACAAAGAATGAAATCTTACCAATTTCTCTTTTTCTTTTTAACCATCCACATAAAGTGATATTTTTTCCTACATATTTACTATCAACTTCACCGCAGTAACAAACTCTCATTTCAGTTTTCATTTTTTTTCCTCCATATTATATAAACATCTGACTTAAAAATCTTTATATCTTTTATCTCAAAATTTTTCATAAATTTTTTAAAACCTAACCCTGTTAATGGTGAAATTCCATCACCTGCTATTTTTCCAGAATAAGATGTATGAATCTCATCAAAGAGTCCTTCTTTTAAAAAGGCTGATAAAATATTGCTTCCACCTTCAACAAGTAATGAAGTTATATTCATTTTAAAAAGTTTTTTAATAAAATTTCTTAAATTAACTCTTCCTTTTCCTTTAATTTTAAGTAAAAAATCATAATTATTCCCCTCATAATCCTCTGAAACAACTATAAACCCTTTTTCGTCCTTAAAGAAATTCTGATTTTTAAACTCAAAATTTTCTTTTCCCCATAAGATAAATCTGAAAGGTCTTCTGAAGGAAAAAACTTCTCTTGGAGTTAAAAAAGGGTTATCTTTTAAAAAAGTTCCTTTACCTACAACTATAGCATCATAATTTCCTCTTAAATAATGAACAAATTCCCTTTCCTCTTCGCTTGAAATCCATTTAGATGTTCCATCCGCCAAGGCAATTTTGCCATCTAATGTCATTGCAAATTTTAAAGTTATGTATGGTCTCTTTTTAATCTTATAAGTAAAGTAAAACCTGTTAAGATCCCTACATTCCTCTTCCAAGATCCCTGTTCTTACTTTTATATTATTTTTTTTTAAATATTCTATTCCTTTTCCATTCACTCTTTCATCAGGATCAACATTTCCTATAATAACTTCCTTAATTTTCTTTTCAACAATATAAGGAGCACAGGGAGGTGTTCTACCATAATGAACACAGGGTTCAAGGTTTATATAAAGAGTTGCACCTTCTATATCTGAAGGTAAATAATCAAGAGCCATTCTCTCTGCATGTTTTGTTCCGGGTCCCATGTGATAACCAATTGATATAATTCTTCCTTTTTTTACCACAATGGCACCTACTAAAGGATTTGGAGATACTCTACCCTCACCTAATCTTGCTATTTCTAAAACTTTTTTCATATAAAATTCATCAGTAGAAAAATTTTCATCTTTTCTTTCTATAAAATCAAAAATATTCACAATTTAATTTTTAGTTTAGAATCTTATGGTTAGAGGAACCCATACAGCTATAGGATTTCCATTTTGGTCTTTTGCAGGTTCAAATATGTAACCCTTTGCTGCTTCAACAGCAGAATTATCAAGAAAATCATAACCACTACTCCTTGTAACCTTTACATCTTTTACTCTTCCGGTTTCATCAACAAGAACCCTTAAATACACAACTCCCCTTGCACCCAGCTTCTTTGCAATATCCGGATAACTGGGTTTTACCTCCTGTTTCACCACTGGCATAACAGCTGGAATAAGAGTTTGAGGCGGTGGAGTCTCTTCTATTTTTTCTTCTTTTGGTGCTTCACTCACCTCTTCTTTTTTCTCCTCAACTGGAGGTACCTCTACTTTTTTTGCAGCTTCCTCTGCTATTCTTTTTTGTAAAAGTTCCTCAGCCGTTATCTCAGGTTGAGTAACTTTTACTGGTTTTGGCTCTTCAGGTATAGCTTTTAATTCTTCTTTTTCTATTTTTCTCTCAGAAATAACCTCAGTTTCAGGCTTTGGCATTTCCCTTTTTATTTCAAAACTCACCCTTTCAGTTCTACTTGCTGAGGGAATCCATACAAGGTCAAGGTTAGAAATAAGAATACCGGAAGCATAGTTCTCTATATTCTTAATCCTGTTAGAAAATGCAAAGATTTCCTGAGGAATTATAAGGGGGGTGATAGGTAACTCTTTCTGAAGTATCATTTGTAGAGAGGATAGCATTTTTTTTGCATTTTTTCTATTTAAAGTCATCCTTGATAGGTTTAAAAGAGAATCCACCTTTTTATTGCTATAACCCATAAAATTAAAAATTCCACCACTCTCCAATAAAGGACTTAGATCTACTTTTTCATTGAGAGGATAGGAAAGTATAAAAGCATCAAAATCTGAAGATATAAGTTTTGATACAAATTCAACAGGTGGAAGTGCAAGGAGATTAATTTTCACAACGCCTGTGTTTTCCAGGTCTCTTTTTATATTTTCAGCAATTTTCATATATAATTCCTGTGTGTTATCATACAAAATGTTAATCTGAAAAGGTTTTCTTTTTGTATATCCATATTTTGTTAAAATAGAAACTACTTCATGAGAGTTTGATTTTTCTAAGTCTTTTAAGGTGCTATCATAAGCCCAGATTGAAGGAGGGATAATTGATTTTGCTTTTGAAGCATATCCCTTAAAAACATTTTTAATTATAGAATCAACATTTAATAAGCCTGATATAATTTTTCTGAATTCAAGATTATTAAAAGGCTCTTTTTTTAAATTCCATCCTATAAAAATAACCCTATTTGATTCATAATTCTTTATCTTCCCTTTATCAAAATCCTTTAACCCGTGTAATATAACTTCAGGAATCAAAGAAAAACCAATATCAATTAGATCCATTTTTAATGCTTCAGCCACATCGGCTGGAGTATCATAAATTTTAAAAACTATTCTGTCTACAAAACCTGTTTTTTCAAAAAATCCATTAAACCTCTCAAGAACAAGTCTATCACCTTTTATGTAATCAACAACTTTATAGGGACCATTACCGATAGGTTTAATAGAAAATTCAGAGTTTCTTATATCCGGAACATCCCTTAATATGTGTTCAGGTAAAGGGTATATTTCACAGTCAATTAATTGGGAAGAGTAAGTATGAGTGAATTCAATTTTGAGGACATAATCAGAAATCTTTTCTATGTTCTTTACAAATCTGAAATTGCCTTTTAATAAAGAATTTGAATTTGGTGAAGTTATTAAGTTATAGGCAAATATAAAATCTGAAGCAGTCACAGGTTGTCCATCATGCCATTTTGCATCCTTCCTTATATAAAAAGTAATCGTTTTAAGATCTTCTGAAAATTCCCATTCTGAAGCTATACCGGGATATACTTTATTTTTCTCAACTCTTATAAGGGGATAGTAAATTAAATCAAAAATTGAATTATCCTGTCTTGTTGAAGGAAATGCGGGAATAAGTGATTCAAAATCCTGTGTAATACCAATCGCAAGAACACCTCCCTTTTCAGGATTCTGTGGTATTTCCCTACCTATCCTAACGCACGAATACGTTAATGTAAAATAAACTGAAATTAAAAAAAATATAAAACTCCTCATTTTACACCTCCTTATTTACTCCTATATTTTAAAGCAAATATATTATAATTTGTAAAATTTAATGGATTAACAGGAAAACCTTCACTCCATATCTCAAAATGTAAATGTGGTCCTGTACTTTTACCTGTATTCCCGACCCTCCCTATTATTTCACCTTTTCTTACCCATTCTCCCTTTTTAACTTTTATTTCCATTAAATGTCCATAAAAAGTCTTTATACCCCCACTGTGTTCAATCCATAAATAGAGTCCATAATTTTCATCAATTCCTTTTTCCTTAACTATTCCATCAAAAGGTGCTCTAACAGGTGTTCCAGATGAAGAAACTATATCAATACCAGGATGAAGAGGTGAATAAAAATTACTTATAATACCCTTAACAGGTAAATCAAAAGATAAGGCACTCCTTTTTGGTTCCTTATCTTTATTTTCAGATATTTCAGATTGCGCAAAATCTAAGTTTTCCTTAATATTTTTTAATTCAGTTTTTAAAACTTCTTCAGGTTTTAAAAGATTTTCAAGCTTTTTTGAAAAAAGTATAAATTTTTCAAGTTTTGATTCAAGTTCTTTTATTTTCTTTTCTTGAATTTTTACTTTATTTGCTTCATATTCAAGCATTTTCATCTTTACAAAATTTCCAAGCATCCATAAGGAAAAAAGTGTTATTGAACTTAAAACAACTAAAATAAATATTGATATAACTTTTAAAAATTTTATTAAAGAGGGAGATAAATAAAAGTCTTTAACTTGAGAAGCACCATCAGGTATTATTTTTAAAAAAATCCCTCTTTCTTTTTTATTCAAGTGAAGGAGGCTCCTCAATTATAGCTTTTAAAAGAGCATATGTTTCTTTTAAATCTTTCAACAAAATTAAAGAAGAAGGAGAATGTGTGTATCTTATGGGAATTGTTATTGCTATTGATGGAATCCCACCTCTTGCAGTTTGAATTGAGAAAGCATCTGTCATTCCCCAGCTCCCGGCATCCCTTTGAACCTTAATACCTCTTTTTTCAGCAAGTTTTTCAAGATAATTTACAAGTTTTAACGGAAAAACAGTTCTTAAATCCATAACCCGTATTCCTGCTCCTTCACCAAGTCTGAATGATCTTTCAGGTTCAGTATAAGTATCACCTGTAGTTGAAACATCGATAGTAAATACAAAATCAGCATTTAAGTAATCAGCAAAAACTCTTGCACCCCTCAAACCAAGTTCTTCCTGAACATTAAATACAAAATATATGTCCTGTTCTAAATTTTTTATATCCTTTATTAATTTTATTAACAAACTTACACCTGCTCTATTATCTAAATTCCTTGCTATCACTTTATCATCCTGCACTATAAAGTTAGAATAAATAACAGCAGGTTCACCAACAGGAACAAGGTTTAAAGCTTCTTCTCTTGAAGAGCAACCTATATCTATGATTATTTCCTCAAATCCTTTTATTTCCTCTTTTTTCCAGTTTTTACCAATAAAAATTCCTATCACACCATTTCTGAAAATTACTCTGTGTCCTGTGTAAAGATGCGGATAAACCCCTCCTAAAGGAGAACATTTTAGAAATCCCCTTTTATCAGCATCTATACATACAAGTCCTATTTCATCGATATGAGCATTAAAAGCAAGAGATGGTTTCTTTCCCTTATGATGAAAAATAAGATTTCCAAATCTATCTTCAATAAATTCCAAATCTTCATCCTTTATTAATTCCTTTATCTTTTCCCTTACTTTTTCTTCAAATCCAGATGGACCAAAAGTTTCACACAATTCCTTTAAAATTTTCTCCATAAATTTCCTCCAAAGTTTTTAAAAGAAGTTTTTTAGCACTTATTAAATCCTCTTCATATAAAAGTGAAGCTTTTGAATGAATATATCTGCATGGAACAGCTATTACACAAGATTTTACTCCTTTATTTGTCAAAGAAATAACTCCTGCATCCGTTGCACCGGTTAAAGGTATTTTCCACTGAAACTTAATATTATTTTTTAAAGCTGCCTTTTCTATATATTTAATTAAAACTTCATCAACTATAAGAGATCTATCCATTTTTGTTACAACAGGTCCCCCTCCCATCTTCGGGTAATACTCCTCCTCTGGGTGATATGGTTCAAAAGCAAAAGTTCCTTCAATAATAAATGCAAGATCAATATTTTTTCTTTTCGAAGCAATCCTTGCACCCATAAGACCTGTTTCCTCCTGAGTTGTAAAAATTAAAGCAGAATCACAGGGTAAAGTATCATCAAGGATTAAAGAAAGAAGAATAGAACTCCCTGCTCTATCATCAAAAGCTTTTCCCTTATAAACTCCTTTTCCAATTTCTTCAAATTTAGTCAAAAAAACACCTTCTTCACCTATATCTACTTTTCCCTTTGCTTCCTCTTTTGAGTAAGCACCTATATCTATTACAAGTTTTTCAAAAGTATACTCTACACCACTTTTTTTGTGAGGTGGTATACTTGAGACCACACCTTTAACACCATTTAGAAGTTCAACCTCAGTTCCTGGTAATATTTCAGCTTCAAGTCCTCCAAGAGGTTTAAATTTTAAAAAACCGTCCTGGGTATAACCCGTAATTATAAAACCAACCTCATCAATATGAGCTATAATCGCAATGTTTAAATCTGTCTTATTTTTTCCTTCTTTATATACATAAACATTACCAAAAAAATCCTCTTCAAAATTTATTCCTTTTTCCTCCAGTCTTTTTTTAATAAAATTTCTAACTTCTTCCTCTCTTCCAGGAGGACCTTTTAATTCTGATAATTCTTTTAAATACTCAATCATTTATTTTTTAAAGTTTTTTTTAAAGAATCTATCTTATTTTTAAAAGGCTCAGGTAGATTACGCATCCTCTCGGTAAGTTTTATAATTTCTCTCAATTTTTGTGTATCACCTTTCAGATTATATAGGGTCAAAAAGTCCATTATTAAGAAGGGATCAGCAAATCTAAAACTCAAAGCTTTATTAAAATTCTCCTCTGCTTTATTTAAGTCTTTAAGTCCTAAATAACTTTCACCAATTACCCTGTAAATCTCAGGAGCCTGAGCTTCTTTTAAAATATCCTGAGCCTTCAATAAACCTTTTTCGTATTTACCTATCCTATTGTAAAGATCAGCAAGAGTGAGTTTCACTGCAATCCAAGCCCTTTTTTCCTCAGGTTCTCCTGATTGAACATCACCCTGGAAAAGTTCAGAAAATTCAAACTCTTTAATAGCCTTTTCAATTTCTCCAATACTCTGATAATAAAGACCAAGAACTATCGCAAGAGAACGATACTGACCAAGCAATCTATCATGAGTTAAATCCTTAAAAACACTCTCATCTTTTTTACCATCTTTCAATATCCCTCTGTATCTAAACCTATTATGTAAAAAGTCCTCTGTTTTACTAACATCCATACCTGTTCCAAAAGGTGATGTAATTTCCTGTTTGAAAGGTGTAACTCTATAAACCATACCTTCAAGTAAAAGATAATCTTGAAAATCCTTGTAAGATTTTCTTTCACAGGTCATGGAAAAAAATAAAGGTGGTTTAGGTATTTTGTTTTTACCTTTTTCAATTACTTCCTTCATAAATTCTCTTCCATCCCATAAGAAAATTTCAGGTATTGAAACCCCTGTTGGCAATGTTCTTGTTTTCGTATTTTCATTAAATTCATAGCCAAATACACCAGCAATAATATCCCTTATCATTATATCTCTGACAAGAACAATATCTTTTTCTGTTCTGAAAGGAATAAGTTTTCTTATTTCATCCTCTGTAAAATGAATAGGAACTCCCCATCTCTTGAGTTGAATGTTATACCAGTCAGTATTTAAAAGAGAAAGGTTAGCAACAATAACACTCTTTTTATAGCCAAACAAAATCTGTAAAGCCCATAAAGGAAATGTATCATTATCACCATTTGTAAATACTATTCCACCATCATCAACACAGGAAAGTAAATTATAAGAGTAATCTTCAGCAATATAATTTTTACTTCTATCAACTTTATGATAAAAGGCACTTATTTGCCAGATTGGAATAAAAATTGAAAAAATAATAAAAATATATTTCAAATAAACACTGAATTTTTCTTTTAAATTTTCAAAAGAAAGTCTTATTATTTCAAAAAGTCCAAATCCAGCATAAAGACCAAAGAAAAAATATCCAGGAATAAAAAAGTAATCCCTATCTCTAACCTCTGTAGGAATTGAGTTTAAAAGTTGTAAGAAACTCGGATTATTTAAATCAAATATTGACAAAACTTCTCTTATTCTTGGAGAATATAAAAATTTTGGAAACTGCCTTATGAAATTTAAAAAATCTATTAGAGTCGAAGGATAATTTAAATTTAATTGAACTATTAAACCAAGAGTTCCTATTATAAAAGCTCCACCGAACAGAACAAAACTTTTCCAGTCAGAATATATATGCGAAATTATACCTATTATTCCAAGTATTACAATTAAGGGAATAAATTGCCAGGAAAAATAATAAAAAAATCCCCATATCTGATCTATAAAGGACCAGAATTGATTATAAACAGGAGTTGAAAAAAACTCTCCCTGTCTTACATTACTTGTCCTTCTTGGAAAAATATTCATAGGTTCGTATTGTTTCCTTGATAAAACATCCCAGAAGGATTGCCATGTTTTTGGTTCTACTTGGTTTATAGGGGTATCAAATCTTGACCTTATCAAAAGATAAAATTCAGGTGTAGCTCCAATAATTATGAAAATTAAAGCAAAACCCCTTGCATCAAGAAAGAGTTTTGTATATAGGAAAGTAAAAAGTAATAAAAGTGTTGTGGAAATAAAAATTAAAATTTTCCACTGCTGAAATACTGAAACCAGAGATAAAATAAATAGAATAAAGTAAATTATTTCAAAAGAATTAAAAAGAAATTTTTTATTATGCTTTTTCCATATGGAAGTATAAGAAAATAAAGAACCTGTAATTACAAAAAGAAGAATAGCCTTCAAACTGAAAGGCTCATATGTTGACCTTAAAGCTCCTGCAAGAAGCAAGAAAATTCCTATACTGGATAAAAATTCTATATTAAAAATTTCTTCTTTTTTGATAACTGCAATGAAAATAAGCAAAACAGGAACTATAATAAGAGAAAGTAAATGAATTCCAGAACTTAAGGATAATAAGTAAAAGGCTGTTATAATATACCTAAGGGAATCATTTTTATCTTTTTTCTCCCACCAGAGAAAAAGTAAATACACTGAAAGAACAATAAAGAAGGTTGAAGGAACATAAGTCTCAGCTTCTATTCCACTCCACCAGGTTGTAAAGGTAAAGGGTGCACATAAAGAACCCATAAAAGCAGAGAAATGCTTTAAAATATCAGGTAGCTTTTTAGAAACCCTGTTAAAGATTTTATATAAAAGTAAATAACCGATCCCTGCTGAAAATGCTCCTGAAAGAATAGCAGCAAGAGTAATTTTCTGGACTACATTTAAAAAGGGTATAGGGAGCAGAGAAAAGAATCTTCCTACAATAACATAAAAAGGTGTTCCTGGAGGATGAGGTATTCCAAGAATCAAGGAAGTTGCCAAAAATTCACCTACATCCCAGAAAACAATTGTTGGAGCCGTTGTTTTAAGATAGATAACAAAAGTTATTATAAAAGATAAAGAGAAAAAAATTTTTTTTGTTAAATTTTTATTTTCCATAATGTTCCTCTACAAGGTTTTTATCTTCTTCTTCAATTACAGCATGTGCTGCCGATAATCTTGCAATAGGAACCCTAAAAGGTGAACAGGAAACATAAGTAAGACCTATTCTATGACAGAACTTCACTGACTCAGGGTCTCCTCCGTGTTCTCCGCAAATTCCTATTTTTAAATTTGGATTTGCTTTTTTACCTTTTTCAACTCCAATTTTCATAAACTCACCAACACCTTCTTGATCAAGAGTTTTAAAGGGATCATCTTTTAAAATTTTTTTATCAATATAATAGGGCAAAAACTTTCCTATATCATCTCTTGAAAAACCGAAAACTGTTTGTGTCAGATCATTGGTTCCAAAGGAGAAAAATTCAGCAACCTGTGCTATTTCATCTGCTGTTATACATGCTCTCGGTATTTCAATCATTGTTCCAACTTTGTAATCAATCTTGATACCTTCCTTTTCCATAACTTCCTTTGCAACCCTATCCACAATTTCCTTTTGTAAAACTAACTCTTCTTTTATACCTACAAGTGGAATCATAACTTCAGGTATTGCTTTTATTCCTTCTTTTATTGCCTTAGCTGCTGCTTCAAAAATTGCCCTTGCTTGCATCTCAGTAATTTCAGGATAGGTTATACCAAGTCTACAACCCCTGTGACCAAGCATTGGGTTCATTTCCTTTAAACTTTCTGCAATTTTCTTTATTTCCTTAGCAGTTTTTCCAGTTCTTTTTGCTAATTTTCTTATTGATGCTTCATCTTTTGGTAAGAATTCATGTAAAGGGGGGTCAAGTGTTCTAATAGTCACAGGATAACCGTCCATTTCCTTGAAAATTAAATAAAAATCTTCTCTCTGAAGAGGTAAAAGCTTTTCCAAAGCTCTTTTTCTTTCTTCTTCATTTTCAGCAAGGATCATTTCCTGCATTGCGTATATTCTTTCTCCTTCAAAAAACATATGCTCGGTTCTGCATAAACCTATACCCTCTGCACCAAATTCCCTTGCTTTCCTTGCATCTCGAGGAGTATCAGCATTTGCTCTTACTCCTAATCTTCTTATTTTATCTGCAAATTTTAAAAGCTCTTCAAGTTCAGGAAAAATTTCAGGTTCAATAAGATCAGCCTTTCCTTCATAGACTTTTCCAGTATTTCCATCAATACTTATATAATCACCTTCTCTCAAAATTTTTCCATTAACTTCCATAAATTTACCTTTTTCATCAACATGAAGGGCTTCACAACCAACAACACAAGGTTTTCCCATTCCCCTTGCCACAACTGCTGCATGTGAAGTCATACCTCCTCTTGCTGTCAAAATACCTTTTGCCCTAACCATTCCATGGATATCATCAGGAGAAGTTTCAACCCTTACAAGTATAACAGGTTCTCCTTTTTCAGCCATTTCCATTGCATCGTCAGCTGTAAAATAAATTTTTCCTACTGCTGCTCCAGGAGATGCGGGAAGTCCCACTGCAATTGCTGAATTCTTCTTTTCAAATTCTGGTGAAATTTGCGGATGTAAAAGCTTTTCGAGGTCTTCTGGAGAAACCCTTTTAAGAGCTGTTTTTTCATCAATTATTCCTTCTTTAACCATACTTACTGCAATTTTTACCGCTGCTCTCGGTGTTCTTTTTCCTACTCTTGTTTGAAGAAAATAAACTTTACCTTTTTCAACAGTAAATTCCATATCCTGCATATCTTTATAATGTCTTTCAAGTTTTTCAAAAATTTCCACTAATTGATTATAAATTTCAGGTTTTCTATGTTTTAATTCTGAAAGGGGAAGAGGAGTTCTTATTCCTGCTACAACATCTTCACCCTGAGCATTAAACAAAAACTCACCAAAAACTTCCTTTTCTCCTGTTGAAGGATTCCTTGAAAAGGCAACTCCAGTTCCTGAATCTTCACCCATATTTCCAAAAACCATTGCTTGAATATTACATGCAGTTCCCCAGTCATCGGGTATTTTGTATATTCTCCTGTATTCAATTGCTCTTTTATTATTCCATGATTCAAAAACTGCAATAATTGCTTTCCATAACTGATCATATGGATCCTGTGGAAAATCTATTTTTTTCTCCTCTTTTACAAGTTTTTTAAAACTTTCTACAACTTCTTTCCAGTCCTCAGCTTTTAATTCATTATCATATTTAACATTTTTTTCTCTTTTTTTCTCCTCTATTATTTCCTCAAATTTTTTCCTGTCTATGCCTAAAACAATATCTGAAAACATCATAATAAACCTTCTATAGGAATCATAGGCAAACCTTTCATCTTTCGTTTTTTCTGCAAGTCCCTTTACTGTTTCATCGTTAAGACCAAGATTTAAAACTGTATCCATCATTCCTGGCATTGAAGCCCTTGCACCTGACCTTACAGAAACGAGAAGAGGATTCTCAGGGTCTCCAAATTTTTTTCCTGTTCTTTTTTCAAGAAGCCTTAAAGCATTCTCTACTTCTTCTTTTAAACCTTCAGGGAGTTTACCCTCTTTAAAGTAATATACACAGGCTTCAGTTGATATTGTAAATCCAGGCGGAACACTTATTCCTATTCTTGTCATTTCATGAAGATTTGCACCTTTTCCACCCAAAAGGTCTTTCATCTTAGCATTTCCTTCTGCTTGATTATCTCCAAAAGAATAAACAAACTTTTTCATAAGTTAAATTAAATAATCCTTCGGAGTTGAACCGAATTTAATTTTTAAGAATTAATTTTAAAACGGTTTACTCTTTAAATTCAAATCTATTTTTTCCCTTATTCTTTGCTGAAAAAAGTGCTTTATCTGCTCTTTTTATACATTCTTCAATATTCTCCTTTTCTTTACAGGAACTTATCCCTATTGATACAGTGACTCTCTCTCCTATTTCCTTTTGGGAACTTTCTCTTGTTTTATTCAATATATCCTCTGCAATTTTAATAACTTCCTCTTTTTTAAAATCTGGTAAAATTATTAAAAATTCTTCTCCTCCCCATCTTATAACAAATCCCCTATCTTCTAACTCTCTTAATATCCTTGAAATAAAAACCAAAAGGCTGTCTCCTGTATCATGACCATAAATATCATTGAATCTTTTAAAGTTATCAATATCAATAAAAAGAATAAAAATTTCTTCTGCTTTTAAAAGAACTTCCTTTATCTTCTGATAGAAAGCTCTTCTTGTAAAAAGTCCAGTTAACTCATCTCTTAAAGCCATTTCTTCAAGTTTTAAAATTTTTTCTCTCTCCTCTTTTGCTATATAATAGAGTCTTTTGCTTACATTTAAAATCTGTTTTGTGCTTTCATCAAGTGTTATTTCTTGAGTGGTAAAAATCAAGTTATAAATTCCAACTCCAATTTCGTCTCCAATTTTTAATCTTTCCCTTTTTATTCTCTGACCATTTAAAAATGTTCCATTTGTGCTACCAAGATCCTCTATAAAAATAGAATCTTCTTTTAAAAAAATTTTACAATGTTTTCTTGAAACAAGGGAATCATCAAGAACAAGGTCATTCTCTGGATTTCTGCCTATTAAAATCTCATTTTTTTTTATCGGAAAAATTTTTAAAATTTCTTCTCCTTTTTTAATAATCAGATTAAAGGACTTTCCCATTATATTGTTTTAAATAACCTCTACCCCTTTACAACTCCAAAAGGTTTTAATCTTGCAACCTTTTTTGAAATTCCTGCTCTATCAACAACATCCACCACAATATCAAGGTCTTTGTAAGCATCAGGAATTTCCTCTTCCATTGTATCTCTTGATGCTGCTCTTATTTTAACTCCAATTTTTAAAAGTTCAGCCTCTATATTCCTCCCTTTTGAAGCTCTTACTGCTGCTGCTCTTGAAAGAACTCTTCCTGCACCATGACAGGTTGAACCAAAGGATTTTTCCATCGCAGTTTTTGTTCCTACAAGTATATATGAACCCGTCCCCATACTTCCTGGAATTAAAACCGGTTGACCTATCTCTTTATAAATTTCGGGTATTTCAGGATGATGAGGAGGAAAAGCTCTTGTGGCTCCTTTTCTGTGTACCCAGACCCATCTTTCTTTTCCGTTTATAACATGTTTTTCTCTTTTTGCTATGTTATGGGCAACATCATAAACCATATATATTCCAAGTTCTTCAGAACTTTTTCCAAAAACTTTTTCAAAACTTTCCCTTACCCAGTGAGCGATCATCTGTCTGTTACACCAGGCAAAATTTGCAGCTGCTGTCATTGCCTTTATATAATCCTTTGCTTCTTTTGAATTAATCGGAGCACAGGCAAGCTGTTTATCAGGAAGGTCAATATTATATTTCCTCATGGCATTTAACATTATTTTTATAAAATCATCAGCTATTTGATGACCGAACCCTCTTGAACCACAGTGAATCATTAAACATACCTGCCCCAAAAAAAGACCCATCTTTTTTGCAGACTCTTCATCAAAAATTTTTTCCACGACTTGAAGCTCAAGAAAGTGATTCCCTGAGCCAAGAGTTCCAAGTTGTGGCATACCCCTTTCTCTTGCTTTCTTTGAAACCGGCGAAGGATCTGCTCCAGGCATTGCTCCATATGATTCAGTTCTTTTTAAGTCTTCCTCTGTTCCAAATCCTTTTTTAACAGCCCATTTTGCTCCCATAACCATCACATCTTCCAGATCTCTTTCACTTACCCTTAATTTACCTTTAGCTCCGACTCCTGAAGGAACATTGATGAAAAGAGTATCAAGTAATTTATCAAGATATGGTTCTACTTCTTCTTTTTTTAAATTTGTTCTTAATACTCTTACTCCGCAATTTATATCATAACCAACACCACCCGGTGAAATTACTCCTTCATTTTCATCCATTGCAGCAACACCTCCTATTGGGAATCCATATCCCCAGTGAATATCAGGCATTGCAAGAGAAGCCTTTAAAATTCCGGGTAAGTGGGCTACATTTGCAACCTGTTCAGGAGCTTTATCCTGAACTATACTTTCCATTAGTTTTTTTGTAGCAAAAATAATTCCAGGAACCCTCATTCCAGGTTTGTAATTTTTGGGAATTTCAAATGTAACATCATCAATTTGATTTAAAGGTCCTTTCCAGACTTCTGACATTTTTCACCTCCTTTTTAATTATGGAATTAATTATAAAGCACTAACTTGAAATTTTTAAAAGAAAATCAATAAATTCTCTCTCTAAATTTTTATAATCTTTAAAAACTTTAATTTCAACTCCATTAATAACTTCCACAGGTTTAAGTTCTGTTGTTGTTCCTGTAAGAAAAACACCATCAGCATCAAATAAATCCCATAAATAAACTCTATTTTCAATAACTTTAAAACCTTTATTTTTTAAAAATTCAATAAACCTTTTTCTTGTCACACCTGGTAATATACCATTAAGCTGAGGAGTGAAAAAAACTTGATTTTTAAAATAAAAAATGTTGGTTGATGAACCTTCTTTTATAGAGCCGTCCTCTTCAAAAAATAACGCCTCATCATATCCCCTTTTCTTTGCCTGGAACTTTGCCATAACATTTGGTAATAAATTTATCGTTTTAATATCAGCCCTTTTCCATCTTATTTCAGGATAAAATATTATCTTAAATTTTTCAGGAATTTCAGGAATTTTTTGCGCAAAAATTAAATAATTGGGCTCTGGTTTTGCTTTAACAAAATGCTCTCTTTCTGTTGAACCACCTGTTACCTGAATATAAATTGAGCATTCATCACTTTTGAATTTTTTAGCTACCTTTAGACATATTTTTTTCCATTCATCCCTGTTTAATGGATTTTTAATCATAATCTCATTCAATCCTTTTTCCATTCTTTCCATGTGGTCATCAAAACATATTAAAACTCCTTTACTGTATTTTATAACCTCATAAACTGATTCACCGAAATTAAAACCTCTATCTTTTAAAAGATTATAATAATTTTTACTTTTTACAAATTTTCCATTATAAAAAATCAGCTCAGAACCCATATATGATTTACAGGAATTGAGCCTTTCCCTATTTCAAAGGAATATTTTATTGCCCCCTCAATAAATTTTTTGGCTCTTGAAATAGACTCTAAAGGTGAGAAACCGAGGGCAAGATTTGCTGCAATACTTGCAGAAAAGGTGCATCCAGCTCCATGAAATTTTTTTTCCTTTTTAATTTTCTCCCCTTCAAGAAGTTCAAATTTTTTTCCGTCATATACAACATCAATAGCCTTTTCACCAAAATGTCCCCCTTTTATAACCACATATTCTGGCCCCATACTTTTTAAGATTTCAGCAGCTCTTTTTGCATTTTCTATACTTTCTATTTTTATTCCTGTAAAATTTTCAGCTTCCCATCTATTTGGTGTTACAATAAGAGAAAGTGGAAAAAGCTTTTCAATCAAAGCATTTTTTGCATCTTCAAGAAGTAATCTATCTCCAGAACCTGCAAAAACAACAGGATCAAGCACATAATTTTTTAAATTAAAAAATTTTATTCTATCCGCAACAACTTCTATTATTTCCTTTGAATAAAGCATACCTGATTTAAAGGCTTTAATTTCAAAATCCCTTGCAATCATATCTATCTGATCTTTTACAATCTCAGGGTCTATACCCTGAATGGATTTAACCCCCTCTGTATTCTGTGAAGTTATAGCAGTGATAACAGAAAGTCCAAAAGTTTTATGAACAGCAAAGGTTTTTAAATCTGCCTGAATTCCTGCTCCACCACCACTATCACTACCAGCTATGGTAAGAACAACAGGATATTTATTCAAAATTTATTTCCTTTTCCTCTGTTATTATACCCTTATATAAAAAAGAAACCTGTCTTAATGCAGCATAAAAATCAAATTCATTTATTGCTGATATGGCATCCATAGGAACGATTACTTTATAACCATGTAAAGCAGCAGAACCAGCAGTATGTAAGACACAGATATTTGCAACAGTTCCTGTTACTATAACATTTTTTATATTATTTATCCTTAAAAGATGGTCAAGGGGGGTTCCAAAAAAGGCATCGTATCTAAGTTTCCTAATAACATAATCTCCTTTTTCAGGTTTCAATTCCTCGATTATTTCAGAACCCCATGTTTCCTTAACAGCATGTTTTCCCCATATAGGAAATTCAATATCCTCTTCCTCATGATAATCCTGTGTATAAAAAATCTTAACCTTTTTCTCTCTTGATTTTTTTATTAAATTATTTATAACAGGAATAGTTTTTTTTGCGTCAGGAACAAAAAGAGCTCCTTTTTCATTCACAAAATCATTCTGCATATCAACAATAATTAAAGAAGTTTCATCAGATTTTAATAAAATATTCTTTTTTACCTCAATCTCAGGAACTAAAACCTCTTTAGTTCTCATATTTAAAATATATTAAAATAGGGATTTGAACCCTTTGATAAATCAAACAAATCTAATATAAATAGATAGATACTATCTATTTATGCAACTTATCCTTTATTGGCTTTAAAAAATCCTCTGCGTTTTTTAAATAGGGATTAACTTTTAATGCTTTTTCTATAATTTTTTTTCTTTCTTCCTCTGTTTGAGCCTTTAAATATTTTTCTCTCAATTTTTTAATCTTTAGTTTTCTGTGTCGTTTTCGGTTTAATTCAGTTTCTTTTATTCTTCCTTTCATAATATAAATTATAAAAAATTTTTTTCAAAAATTCAATATTTTTTTATAATTTTCCTCTTTTGAGAGGAGACCTTTCTTTCAAATGTTTTGAGCAAAAAACTTTTGGTTCTTTTCCTTCAATATAAATTTCAACTCTTTTCTTAGGGCAAAACTCTGTAGCAAGTTCTCCTGTTTCTATGCAAATTGTAGCATACAAAATTCCTTCAGGCTTTTTAAAATCAAGAGTATCTGGGATTCCAAGAATTTCATTTGCTCTCTTCATAAAAAGGGACCATATGGGTAAAGCAAGCACAGCTCCTGTAGCTCTATCAAAAATTGTCATAACTGAATCAAAACCCACCCATACTCCACATAAAATTTTAGGTGTAAAACCGATAAACCAGGTGTCTGTATATTTATCAGTTGTTCCAGTCTTCCCAGCAGCAATTGCTTTAAAACCGTAATCTTTTGCATAATAAGCTGTTCCATACTGAAAAGTGGATTTCATCATATCTACCAAAATGTAGACTTCCCTTTCATCAAAAACTTTTTCTGGTTCATATGTAAATTTTTCAATTATATTACCATTAGAAAGTTCTATTTCATTTATCAAATGCATCTTTTTCCTTTTTCCTAAATTGGCAATAGTAAGATAACTTTCGCACATCTCCCACAAAGAAAGACTGGGGGAACCGAGAGCTATTGAAAGAACAGGAGGTATATAATCTTTTATACCCAGTCTGTTAGCAAACTCAATTACTGATTCTGGACCTATTTTTTCAAGAATATGAACTGTAGCCAGATTTCTTGAATGAGCAAGGGCATCCCTAACTGTAATAAGACCCATAAACTGGTCATCAAAATTCCTTGGTTTCCATGGTTTCCCTGAACCATCATCTTCTATAACATAAGGTAAATCCTCAACCGGATCACCAGGAAAAATTCCTGAATTAATTGCTGTAAGATATATAAAAGGTTTAAAAGCTGAACCTACCTGTCTTTTAGCCTGAATTGCCCTGTTAAACTGCGACTTTAAAAAGTTTCTTCCACCTATAAGAGCAAGAACATCACCTGTCTCTACATCAGCTGCAATCAGGGCAACTTCCAGTTTTAAAGAATCAGATTTTTTATATCTTCCTTTATGGTAGGCTCTTACTCTCTTATCATAAATAGGTAAAATAGAATCAACAATTTTCTCCGCTATTTTCTGTAATCTTAAATCCATTGAAAGTTTTACATTAACTCCTTCCTTGTAAAGAAAATCTTCTCCGGAAAGAGAATTAATATATTTACGAACCTCCTCAAAATAAT
>JBDRZP010000011.1 GCA_039804025.1 candidate division WOR-3 bacterium | reverse complement strand
TTTTTGAAGAGTTAAAAGATTCAATAATTTTTCCCTTTTTTAGTTACGACAAAACAATAGGTTTTATAGGAACAAGAGAAAAGGATTTGAAAGATGATGAAATTTTGTTTTTTTATTTTCTTTCACTTTTATACGAATTAATTGATTTTCAGGAAAAAATAGAGGATCTTGTTACTAAAGATGATCTTACAGATTTAAGCAATTCAAAATTTTTCCTTGTTTCTTTAAGGAAACTTTTGAGTGATAAAAGTAATTTTCCAGTTACAGTTATTTTTATGGACCTTGATAATTTTAAGGAGATAAACGATTTACACGGTCATTTTGTGGGTGGAAGGGTTTTGCAGAAGGTGGGGGAATTTTTAAAGAACTTTTTCATTTCCAGTGACTATTCTTATGCAATAATTTCAAGATATGGTGGTGATGAATTTTCTTTTATTTTTCCAAAAACTTCTCTTGAGGAGGGTGTTGTTATTGCTAATACTATTAGAAGGGAACTTGAGGAAAATAAAATTTATGTGAGGGAAGATCTTTCATTCAATATTAAGGCAAGTTTCGGTGTATCAAGTTTTCCTGTTTCCACTGATAAACCTGAAAAACTTCTTGTTCTTGCAGATAGGGCTCTTTTTGAAGCTAAAAAGATGGGAAAAAATTCCGTTTTTTCTATACCACCAGTTGAAAAATAAGTGGTTTTAAAATTATATTATAATGGTTCAAATCCTTTTAAATTTTAGGGAAAACAATGACAAAGCATCAGATTATCCAGATAATACATAAGGAGACCGGGCTCCCAAGAAAAGATGTAAAAATTGTTGTGGAAAAGTGTATAGAAATAATGAAAAATTCTCTTTTATCTAAGGAAAAGGTCTCCTTAAAGGGATTTGGAATATTTAAGGTAAAATGGAGAAAACCAAGGACAGGAAGAAATCCAGCTACAAAGGAAAAGGTTCCAATCCCAGCAAGGTGGAGAATAGTTTTTGAACCTTCACCAAAAATGAAAATACCTGAAGAATGAAAGGGTTCAATTCCCTTTTTTTTAATAAAAAAATATGCCTTGCGGAAGAAAAAGAAAACTTAAAAAAATAAAAAAACATAAACTAAAAAAAAGAAGAAAAAAGATGAGACATAAAAAGAAAAAGTGAAGAAATTTGTTATAATTTCAGATACTCATATACCTAAGAGAGCAAAGGAATTGCCAAAAGAGGTTTTAAAAGAAATTGAAAAAAGTGAAGGGGTTATTCATGCAGGAGATTTTGTTTCTGAAGAATTTTATAGGTTTCTCGAAAAAAATTTTTTACTTCATGCAGTTTTTGGAAACATGGATGAGCCTTCTTTATTTAAAATTTTGCCTGAGAAAAAAATTTTTGAAATTGAAAACTTAAAGGTGGGGCTTTATCACGGCACAGGTGCACCTTTTGGAATAGAAAAAAGAGTTTTAAAAAAGTTTGAGGGGGATAATGTTGACCTTATTATATTCGGACACTCTCACAGGGTTTTTAATAAAAAAATGGGAGATATTCATCTTTTTAACCCGGGTTCAGTTTGTGATAAATTTTTTTCTTTTGTAAATACATATGGTATAATTGAGGTTGAAGAAAAAAAATTTGATATAAAGTTAATAAAGCTCTAAAATAAATTTTAATGATATTTTACGATTTTATTGTTACAGGAATACCTACACTTTTAACTTATAAAAGTGAAAAAAACCTGGCTAAGGGCTCATTATTTTATTTAAAAGTAAAGGGTAAAAAGAGAATCGGAATTACTCTTAAAGAAAATAAAAATCCAAGTATTGATTTTAATAAAATCATAGATGTTAAAGAGGAGGATTATTTTGGTTTTACCTATCCAGAAAAAGTAGTTGATTTGATTTTATGGTGTAAAGATTATTACAGAACAAGTTTTGATAAGGTGCTTCAATTTTTTATACCTTCTTCATTAAGTTTTATTGAAAGGGAATTTTATGTTTTCAAAAAATTTGAAAAAAATATTGAGGAAAAAGAAAAAATTATCCTTGAATATATAAAAATTAAAAAAAGAGTTTCAAGGAAAAATTTGATTAAAAAATTCAAAAGTGGTGTTATAAGTTATCTCAAAAAATTAGAAAAGAAAAATTTGATTGAAAGGGAATTTTTATTTAAGGGTAAAAAACAAAAATTTTTCGATTTTAAATTAAGTGAAATAAATTTACCAGATAAACCAACTGAAATTCAGAAGAGGATTATTGAAGGATTTTTTGAAGAAAAAAATAAAAAAATTTTTTTAATCCATGGTGTAACAGGAAGTGGGAAGACTTTTATTTATAGAGAAATAGTAAAAAGATTTTTAAAGGAAGGTAAAAAGGCACTTATACTTGTGCCTGAAATTTCCCTTTTACCACAGATTGCCCCTTACTTTTTATTTAAAGATTATAAGCTTTTTCTCTATGCCTTTATCCTCAATCCTGATGAAAAGTGGAATGTTATACATCATATACTTTCTGATGAACCTTGTGTAGTAGTTGGAGCAAGATCAGCGAGTTTTCTCCCTTTTAAAGATCTCGGTGTAATTATAGTAGATGAGGAGCAGGAAGAAAGCTATAAAGAAAAGGAAAGAGAACCATTTTATCATACAAGGGATATTTTAATAAAAAGGTCAGAACTTGAAGATATACCTATAGTTTTTGGAACAGCAACCCCTTCCTTAGAAATTTATAATAAATCAAAAGTAGAAGGAAAATATTTTTTTATACCTGAAAGAATTTCTGGTTATAAGAATCCCAAGGTAGAAATTATATCTTTAAGGGATGAGCCAGGTAGATTTTATCTTACAGGTAAATTACTTCAGGATATTGAAGATGTTTTAAGTAAAAATAAAAAGGTTATTTTATTTATAAATAAAAAGGGATTTGCTCATTTTATGCAATGTAAAACATGTGGATTTATACCTTATTGTCCGAATTGTTCCATTTCACTTAACTATTATAAAAGAAAAAATTTACTTTTATGTCACTTCTGTTCGTGGAAAGAGGAGGCTCTAAAAGTTTGCCCAAATTGTAAATCTATAAATTTAAAAACTTCTTCTTTTGGAACTGAGAAAATTGAAGAAGAATTAAGATCTTTATTTCCTAAAAGAATTATTAAAAGAATGGACAGGGATGCAATATCTGGAAGAAAAAAAGTTTTTGAAGTTTTTGATGATTTTATTAGAGGAAATATTGATATACTTGTAGGAACTCAGATGGTTATAAAGGGGCTTGATAATCCAAATGTTGGACTTGCTGCCTTTTTATGTGCAGATGAGGATTTGAATTTTCCTGATTTCAGAGCAAGGGAAAGGATGTTCCAAAGGCTAATTCAATTAATAGGTAGAGTCAGAAAGGAAGGTAAAACAATTATTCAAACCTATAATCCTGATGAAAAAATTTTTGAAAAAGTTATGAATTTTGATATTGAAGGTTTTTATAAAGAGGAACTGGAAGAAAGGAAAAAACTCAAATACCCACCCTTTTCAAATCTCATTTTAATAGAGACAAATACAAAAGTTCCTGAGGATGGTGAGGATATATTGAGATATATAAAAGAGAAAATTAAAAAAAGTTCTATTCCTCTTGAAATTTTAGGTCCTGCTGTTCCCCCAATAGCAAAAATCAAAGGCTTTTACAGGAATAGATTGATATTGAAAGTGTGGGATAAAAATTTAATTAAAAAGATTTTAGACCTTGTTCCATTAAATTCAAAAATTAAGCTGGATTTAAACCCCTATGATTTTATTTAAGATTAAATTTTTATCAAGAGTTTTTAAATCACAACTAAAGTTTTTACATAAAAAATAGGTTGTTTTCTCATCTATTTTTTTATAAATTTCATCCTCTTTTTGTTTCAAAATTAACAATGTGAAAGGTTCAAATGTTTTATTAATTTCTAAATTTAATTCAATTGCATCTTTTACATTACCAAGGATCACGAGCTGAGTGTTTTCATTGAAATAAAAAATGTTACTTAAAAGAAAAGAAAAAGCGTAGGGAGCTTCTTTTAAAAAATTGAATAGTGTTTTTAATGCTTTATTAGAAAAATTGTAATATTTTTCTTCACCTGTTATAAAATATAATTTTATTAAATTAGAAAGCATAACAGAGTTTCCGGAAGGGTAAGAGGATTCAAAAATTGATTGATTTTCAAAAGGCAAATCATTTTTTTCTGTTTCTGTAAAATTAAATATGTAATTTTCTTTATTTAAGAATTTTTCAATAACATAATCTGTATAATAAACGATATCTTCAAGTATTTTATTATCAAAAATTGTTTCATATAATTCAATAAGTGCCCATATAAAAAATGAATAATCATCTAAGAATCCTTCTAAATTTGTTTCTCCTTCAATATTTTCATGAAATATTTTTTTATTTTTGATTAAATTGTTTTTTATGAAGTTATAGATGTTAAGTGCAGAATTTAAAAACTTTTCTTCACCAGTAACCTTGTATAATTTTAGAAGTGAAATCATTAAAAGGGAGTTCCAGTCAGTTAGAATTTTGTAATCCGTAAAAGGTCTTATTCTTTTTTCCCTTATTTTTAAAAGTTTTTTTCTTATATTTTTCCATGTTTTTTGATTTTCTTCCTCAATTAATTTTTTTGAATGAAAAATAATTTTATTTTCAAAATTTCCTTCTTTATTTATTTCAAAGTATTTTTTTATAAAATCAAATTCTTCTTTATCTAAATTTTTTTCTAATTCTTCATAATTCCATAAGTAATATTTTCCTTCAATTCCCTCTGAATCTGCATCAATACTTGTAAAATAGGCTCCATCCTTATGTTTCATTTCCCTTTCAAGAAATTCAAAGATTTCAAGAGCTGTTTTTAAATAAAAATCATTTTTTGTAACTTGGTATGTTTCAAGGTAAGATAAAATTAAAAGTGCTTGGTCATATAACATTTTTTCAAAATGTGGAATTTTCCATTCCTTATCCACTGAGTATCTGAAAAAACCAAAGCCTATCTGGTCAAATATTCCCCCTTTACGCAAGTTTTTAAGAGTTTCTTCTACCATTAAAAGTGCCCTTTTTTCTCCTTTAACTTTATAATACCTTAAAAGAAAATAGTTATTTTGTGGTGTGGGAAATTTAGGTGAATATCCGAATCCACCATTTATTTCATCAAAGTTTTCTTCATAATATAAAAATAATCTATCAAAAATACAGTTAAACTCTTCTTTTTTTATTTCAATTTCAATTGGTAATAATTTTTCTTGCCTTTCAAAATTTTTTATTATGTTATCAGCATAGGTTTTTATTTCCTCTTTTTTTTCTTTCCATAATTTTATTATTTCTTCTAAAATATCAATAATTCCTCTTAATCCGAATTTTTGAGTTTTTGGAATATAGGTAGAGATAAAAAAGGGTTTTTTATCAGGAGTCATAATAATTGTGAGTGGCCATCCGCCTTTGTTTGTGAGGTAGAAGGATAAATTCATATAAAAGTTATCAATATCTGGTCTTTCTTCTCTATCAATTAAAATTGATATAAAGTTTTCATTTAATATTTTTGCAACTTCTTCATCATAAAAACTTTCCTCTTTCATAACATGACAAAAGTGGCAGGAGGAATACCCTATGGATAAAAAAATTGGTTTATCTTCTTTTAAAGCTTTTTCAAAGGCTTCATAAGACCAGGGATAGAAATTAACAGGTGAATCAGCGTAAGACCTTAGGTAGGGACTTTTTTCTCTTTTTAATTTGTTTTGCTTCAAATTTTTAATTTAAACCCATTTTATAGAACAACCTATTGAGGGTTTTTGAATTTCAGGAGGTTCCTCATCATTAATGAGTTTATAGCAGGCTTCTTTTAATTCTTCTCTTGTTACAAGATTTTCATCCTTCCAGTTGTCATCAAATCTTCCGTGGTAAAAAAGTCTCATGTTTTTATCAACTAAATATATATCAGGGGTGCATTGAGCTTTATAACTTTTTGCTATTTCCTGGGTTTCATCTACAAGGTAGGGAATGTCAATTTTCCATTCCTTTATTTTATTTTTCATTTCTTCAACAGAATCCTCGGGATACTCGGGATTTTTTGAGTTAGGATTTATTGCCACTGTGTTTATCCCTTTACTTTTTATTTCTCTTCCTAGTTTTAAAAGTCTTGGCCATATTGCCTTTGCATATGGACAGTGATTACAGGTAAAAACAATCAGTAATCCCTTTTCTCCCATTAGTTCTTTTGAGGAAAATTTTTTTCCAAAAGGGTCCTTTAATTCAAAGTCAGGCATTTTTGTTCCAATGGGAATTATATATGATTCAACTGCCATTTTAAACTCCTTTTAAATTTTTAAAGAATATGGAATTGAACCAGTTTATAAATATAATGGAAATATTTTAATGTTTCAAGGGTTAAAAGTTTATTCTTTTTTTATCTCCGTTTTACCTGGAATATAGCCCCACAGTTCTTTTATAATTCTCCTTATCCTTTCAATACATTTTTCTTTTCCGAGAAGTTCCATTAGTTTAAAAAGGGAGGGTCCAACTTTTCTTCCTGTCATTGCAAGTCTAAGTGGATGAATTAAAAAGGCATGTTTTTCTTCCAGATTATCAGCAACTTTTCTTACTACTTCTTCTATTATTTTTTCATTCCATTCTGAGAGTTTTTCAAATTCACTTTTTATTTCCTCAAGACCTTCGAATACCTTTGGATTAGCAAAATATCTTTCAACTGCCTCAATATCATAGCCAAATTCATCTATGTAAAAGTATTCAATTAAATAAGGAATATCTTTTAAAACTTTTGCCCTTTCCCTTGTGAGTTCTATTGTTTTTTTTAAATAATCTGTATCTTTTTCAAATTCCTTTTTCCACCATTTTTCTTTTCTTAAAAATTCAATAGAAATTTTTACAAGTTCATCCAAATCTTTTCTTTTTATATATTCTGAATTAAGCCATAATAATTTATTTCTGTCAAAAATACTTGCACTTTTTCTGCAATCTTTTATATCAAATATTTTTATCATTTCTTCCTTTGATATTATTTCCCTGTCTTCACCAGGAGACCAGCCAAGGAGTGCAAGAAAGTTAAATAAAGCCTCTGGTAAAAATCCTTCTTCTTTATATTCAAGAACAGAAGTTGCTCCGTGCCTTTTTGATAATTTCTTTCTATCAGGTCCTAAAATCATTGGTAAATGTGCAAATTCTGGAATCTTAAAACCAAGGGCATTGTATAAAAGTATTTGCTTGGGTGTATTTGAAATATGGTCGTCACCTCTTATAACATGGGTTATGCCCATATAGTTATCATCTATTACACAGGCAAAATTGTAAGTTGGGGTTCCATCACTTCTTAATATTATGAAATCTTCAATTTCCTCATTTTTAAAGATAATTTCTCCGTGAATTAAATCAATAAATTTTGTTTCACCTTCAGGTATATAAAATCTAATAGTTTTTTCTCTTCCTTCTTTTAAAAGTTTTTCAATTTCTTCCTTTTTTCTTTTTAAGCATTTTCTTGAATATTTAATTGGTTTTTTTTCAAGTTTCTGCAAATTTCTTTCTTCTTCAAGTTCTTTTTCTGTGCAGAAACAAAAGTAGGCTTTCCCTTCTTTTACAAGTTTTTCTGCATATTCTTTATAAATATTGATCCTTTTACTTTGAAATACTATTTCTTCGTCCCATTCAATTCCAAGCCACTTAAGACCATCAAGTATTATAAGGGTCCATTCTTCTTTTGATCTTTCAACATCTGTATCTTCTATTCTTAATAAAAATTTTCCTCCTCTATTTTTTGCATATAGGTAATTATATATAGCAGTTCTAACTCCTCCTACATGAAGGACACCAGTTGGTGAAGGGGCAAATCGTAGTCTTACACTCATAATTTTGATTATAAGTTATAAAAATCTTAAAATTAAATTATGGGAAATATATTTTCACAATTTAAAAATAGAATCAGGGAGGGGGATTTTGAGATTCCTTCTACTATTCCTGAATACCTTAAAAGAAAAAGACCCCCTCGTATTCCTGATTTAAAGGAAAATGAAGTTATAAGACACTTTGATAGACTTGGAAGAAAAAATTATTCTGTGGATTACGGGTTTTATCCTCTTGGTTCCTGCACAATGAAATACAATCCCAGGTTAAATGAGGAGCTTGCAAGTATCCCAAATTTTACAGAACTTCATCCCCTTCAGCCTGCTTTTACAGTTCAGGGAATTTTGAAAATAGCTAAAGAACTTGAAAATTTTCTCTCTTTAATTTCAGGAATGGATGCAATTACATTACAGCCTGCTGCAGGTGCTCATGGCGAGCTTGTAGGAATGTTAATTGTAAGGAAATATCATACAGAAAAAGGTAATCCGAGAAAATATGTTTTAATTCCGGATTCTGCACACGGAACAAATCCAGCCTCAGTGACCCTTGCAGGTTACACAGCTTTAGAAATAAAGTCAAATTCTCAAGGTCTTGTTGATATTGATGAGCTAAGAAAAAAGGTAAATGAGGATGTTGCTGCCTTTATGATCACAAATCCAAATACCCTCGGTTTGTTTGAATCCAATATAAAACTGATCTCGGAGATTTTACATGAAAAGGATATTCTCCTTTATATGGATGGAGCAAATTTAAACGCCCTGCTTGGTATAACAAGACCAGGAGATGCAGGAGTTGATATTTTGCACTTTAATTTACACAAAACATTTTCTACACCCCATGGAGCAGGAGGTCCTGGTTCAGGTCCAATAGGTGTTAAAAAGTTTCTTGAAAAATATCTTCCAGTTCCAAGAATTGTTGAAAGAAAAGGTAATTTTGAACTTTCCTATGATTTTCCCCATTCAATAGGTAAAGTTCATGCTTTTTACGGTCATCCACTTATATGGATAAGAGCCTTTGCCTATATTTTAAGGGTCGGAAGAGAAAATTTAAGAAAAATTTCAGAATTTGCAATTTTAAATGCTAATTATTTAAGAAGGAAACTTGAAAAATATTTTGAAAATCCTTATCCTGATAGACCATCTATGCATGAGTTTGTCTTATCTGCTGAAAACATTAAAAGAAAATATGGTGTTAAAGCACTTGATATTGCTAAAAGACTCCTTGATTATGGATTTCATGCTCCAACTATGTATTTTCCTTTGATTGTTAAGGAGGCTTTAATGATTGAACCCACCGAAACAGAATCCCTTGAAACTCTTGATGCATTTGCAGAGGTTATTGAAAAGATAATGAAGGAAATTGAAGAAAATTCTGACCTTGTAAAAAATGCTCCTCATAATACTCCAGTAAAAAGGTTAGATGAGGCAAAAGCAAATAAGGATCTTGACGTAAGGTATAATTTTAGTGAGTAATAATTTAAATAATAAAGAAACTTATGATGACCTTATAGAAAAAATTGCAAGTAGAATTTGTGATTTAAAATTAGAGACAATTTTTATAATTATATTTGAGTCAATAAAACCTCTTTCCTTTATTGCTTCAAGTGTTCTTGTAGCTTTTGAACCGATAATAAGGTCAATTTTTTCCTTTAGGGATTATGAAAGGTTTTACAGGATGCTTGAGGATAGAGAAAATATTGAAAAACTCATAAGAAAAATTGAGGAGCTTTCAGAAAAAAGGTGAAAAATTGAAATAATAAAACAATAAATTTTAAAATAAAATGGGTTCAATACCTTTTAAAAGTATTTAATTTAATATGGAAAGAGAACCAAGACGGATCCTTGCAACTGATTGTGGGAGTACTACTACCAAGGCTATTTTAATTGAAAAAAGAGGAGATAGATATTCTCTTGTAGCAAGAGGTGAGGCACCTACTACAGTAGAAAAACCTTTTGAGGATGTTACAAAGGGAGCTTTAAATGCTTTTAGGGAACTTGAAGAACTAACAGGAATTCAGATTCTTGATGGAGAGAAAATAATAAAAGGAGCAGAAGATAAAAAGGGTGTTGATTTATATGTTTCAACTTCTTCAGCAGGTGGGGGACTTCAGATGATGGTTGCAGGGGTTGTTAAAAGTATGACAGCTGAATCTGCAGCAAGAGCAGCTCTCGGTGCAGGTGCTATTGTAATGGAAACAATTGCTTCAAATGATGGAAGATTGCCTCATAAAAGGGTTGAACTTATAAGACAATTGAGACCTGATATGATACTTCTTGCAGGTGGAATTGACGGAGGAACAAAAAAACATGTAATTGAACTTGCAGAGTTAATAAGAGCTGCTGAACCAAAACCAAGATTTGGAGTAAGCTACAAGTTACCTGTAATTTATGCTGGAAATAAGGATGCAAGGGAAGATATAAAAAAAATTTTAGATGATAAGACAGCTCTTTCTCTTGTTGATAATATAAGACCTGTTCTTGAAGTCGAAAATTTAAAGCCAGCAAGGGATAAAATTCATGACCTTTTCCTTGAACATGTTATGGCTCATGCTCCTGGTTATCCAAAACTTATGAGCTGGACTGATGTTCCAATAATGCCAACACCTGGTGCGGTTGGGCTTTTAATGCAGAAAGTGGCTGAAATGGAAGGTATAGAGGTTCTGGGAGTTGATATAGGTGGTGCAACCACTGATGTATTCAGTGTATTTCAGGGAATATTTAATAGAACTGTAAGTGCTAATCTTGGAATGAGTTATTCGATTTCAAATGTAATGGTTGAGGCTGGTATGGAAAATATACTTAGATGGATTCCATTTAAAATAAAGGAAAGTGAATTAAGAAACAGAATAAGAAATAAGATGATAAGACCAACAACAATACCTCAAACTCTTGAAGATCTTATAGTTGAACAGGCAATAGCAAGAGAAGCTTTAAGGCTTGCTCTTTTACAGCACAAGCAGATGGCTGTTGGTTTAAAAGGTATTCAGCAGGAAAGAACAATTTCTGATGTTTTTGCTCAGACAATGACAGGAGAAACACTTGTGAATATGATGACCTTGGGTATGATTATCGGTTCAGGAGGAGTTCTTTCTCATGCTCCGAGAAGGAATCAAGCTGCTTTAATGATGATAGATGCCTTTCAACCAGAAGGTTTCACTTATTTAACAGTGGATTCAATCTTTATGATGCCCCATCTCGGTGTTCTTTCAACAGTTCATGAAAAATCGGCTATGGAAGTTTTTGAAAAGGATTGTCTCATATGGCTTGGAACCTGTATAGCACCAAAGGGGATAGGTAAAAAGGGTAAAAAAACATGTTATTTAAAGATAATAAAAGAAAATGGAGAAGAAATAGAAATAGAAATTAAATTTGGTGAATTAAAAAGAGTTCCACTTGGAATAGGTGAAAAGGCTAAGGTGATAGCAGAACCAGAGAAAGGGTTTGATCTTGGAGAAGGTCCTGGAAAGAAAGTGGAAAGGGAGATAAGGGGTGGGGTGGTTGGAATTATACTTGATGGAAGGGGAAGACCTCTTGAAATTCCGAAAGATGAAGGGGAAAGGGTGAATATGTTTTCAGAATGGATTTTATCCCTTGATGTTTATCCAAAAGAAAGTTTCCTTGAACTTTTAAAAAGATAAGGAGGTTTTAAAATGGAAAAAATTAAGATAAAAATTGAGGGAATGACCTGTCAGGGATGTGTGAGAAGTATAACAAAAGTCCTCGAAAGAATGGGAGCAAAGGAAATAAATGTATCCCTTGAAAAAAATGAAGCAGAATTTTTACTTGAAAATAAAGAAAAGCTTATTGAAATTAAAAAGGAAATTGAGTTGCTTGGGTATGTGGTTGAAAAATTTTAAAGAGATATAATAATGCCTATGTTGAAAGATTTAAAAAGGATCATACAGTAAATTAAACCAAAAATTCAATATTGTTATTGTATTCTACAGATATTTGAGTTTTTCGTATCTTTTCTTTATAATTTAAATTATGAAAATAATAACTATTCCAAAGGTATTAAGGGAGAAACTTGGGGAGGATGGTGTTGATGCATTAATTGAACTTTTAAATGCCTCTAATGAAAAACTGAAAATTGATTTAATTGAGTTACAGACTGAAAAATATGAAAGGAGACTTGCTGAAGAAACAGCAAAGATTGATAAAAGAATAACTGAAGAGATTAACAAATTAAGGTCTGAAGATATTGCAAGACTTGATAAAAGGATAACTGAAGAAAGTGCAAAACTTGACAAAAGAATAACTGAAGAGATTAACAAATTAAGGTCTGAAGATATTGCAAGACTTGATAAAAGGATAACTGAAGAAACTGCAAGACTTGATAAAAGGATAACTGAGGAAACAGGAAAATTAAGAGTTGAATTTTCAAGGAGTTATGCGAACATAATAAAATGGATGTTTATATTCTGGGTAGGACAAATAAGTGTTATGACCCTAATATTTTTTACCTTTCTAAAATTTATTAAATAATGATAGAGAGGAAAATTAAGGTGAAATATAAAGGATTTTATGAGAAAATGCCTATGTTGAAAGATTTAAAGAGGATCATACAGGAACATTTTGTAGTAGGCACTCCTTGTAACTTATTGATCCAGAAAAATTCAATATTGAGTTAATTAATTACCTTTTCTTTTGTAATACTAAAAAACATCATAAATCTTTAAATAATTTTTCTCTCCTTGATTATTTTTTAAAAACATATATTAATAATCCTTATCAGTCTAAAATGTTATGGTATTCTACAAAAACTTGAAATTTTAATTTTTTTTAATTTATAATTTAATATGCTATTCATTTTTTTATTTATTTTTATTTTTTTCATTTTAAATTTTTACACATGAGAAAAAGGGAAAGGAGAAACTATGAATAATTTTTTAATCTTATATTTATTTATTCAATTACCCTCTAAGTTTTTTATTGAGGAAGGTTTTGTTAAATACAGAGTTGATGCCAAGGCTTTTTTTGGAATGATGACCCATACAATTGAAGGGAGAAATGATAGTATAAAGGGGGAATTTATTAAAGATGGTGACAAAATTGAAGGTAAGATTATTATAAAATCCTCTTATTTTGTGTCAGGAAATTCAAGGAGAGATAAAGATGTCTCTTTTATCCTTGAATCCCAAAAATTTAAAGAAATAATTTTTGAGCCTCTTGGACTTGATACAGTTAAGGTTAAGGAAGCTATTATGAAAAATAAAGGCAATTTTTTTATAAAAGGTAAATTAACTGTAAAGGGAGTTTCAAAGGTTTATGATTTAAATGTCTTATACGAAAAAGAAAGAGAAAATTCCTATCTTTTAAAAACAGAAATAAAGTCAAAATTTACTGATTTCGGTATAAGGCCTCCGGAAATAAAAGGTCTTGGAGCTTTTGGAAGGGTTATAACCTATGCTCCTGATGAAATATTTCTTTCAGGTATAGTTAAAATAAAGGTTATAAGATAAAATGTTACCTAAATATTTACTCTTTATACTTTTGAGTTATAGGCTTTTAGTTTTAAGTGGAAATTTTGAATTTGAAGCATACGTATTAACTTTTGGATTAATAATGCACACTATAAAGGAATATCAGGAAAATGTAGGTGAAATATTACTTCCCCTTATTTTAAAAATAAATGGAAAAGAAAAAATTTATGAATTTGAAGTTTTTTTTTGAGGAGGAATAAAATGTTATTTAATAAAAAAATAGTTTTAGTTTTTTTAATTTTTGGATATCTATCTGCTCAGGATATTTCAAAAGAATACCTTAAAGAAAAAAAAACTGATACTTTCAAAGAGGATTTCTTTCTTCTGAAATTACACAGAATTACAGGTTATACTGCTCTTATATCAGGTTTAACAAATGCTGCCCTCGGGGCAACAATTCTATATGGATACTATAATGAAGGTAAATTACCACCACAGGGTTTAAGGTATACGCATAAGGTTTTCGGATACTTAACTTTCAGCCTTTATTTAACTAATGGTTTAACAGGTTCTTATAGCTACTTTAAATTGATTAATAAAAAAGAGGGAAGAAAGAAAAGGACTATCCATATGATTTTGTCTTTAACTTCGGCTTCTTTGATGGGGTACGGTGCTTATATGGCTTATTCTGCAAGGACAAAACCTGATTATAACCTTTATTATACGCATAGAAATTTGATGCTTTTATCATTCGGTGTAATCCTTTTATCAGTGGGGACAATTATCTGGTAATAAAAAATTAGATTATGGGAAATAAAATAAAGGATGATTTATATTTTTTTCTTTTGAGATTTTTATTTGGCTTTATGTATTTTTTTGTTCATGGTTTGCCCAAGATAAAGGGTGGTCCTGAAACTTGGGCTAAAATTGGGAAAGCAACAGGTTATATTGGTATAAATGTATTCCCAACCTTTTTTGGTTTTATGGCTTCTATTTCTGAATTTTTAGGTGGTTTACTTTTAATGCTCGGTTTATTTATAAGACCAGCCTCTTTTTTTATTGCACTTACGATGATTGTTGCAATTTTTTATCATTTTGGAAGAGGAGATAGTTTACTTGGTGCTTCTCATGCAATAGAGAATTTTATTGTTATTCTTTTTATTTTTTTAAAAGGTTCTGATAGTTTTTCTTTGGAAAGGAAGTTTAAATCCTTTTTTACAAATAGACTATGAAAAATAAAATTGTTTTAGTTCATGCTTTATTTATAAAGAAGGACCCAGTGGAGCAAAGGATTCAGGCTCCCTATTTTCCACTTGGACTTTTATATATTGCTTCAAGTTTGATTAAAGAAGGTTATGATGTAGAAATTTTTGATTGTGCTTTTAAAGAGGATTATATTGATTTTGAGGAATTTGTTAAAAGAAATAAACCCGAATTTGTGGGTATTCAGGCATTGATGACAGTGAGAAGAAATTCCCTGATTATAGCTCAGATTGCAAAAAATTATGGAGCAAAGGTTATTCTTGGTGGTCCTGACCCTTCAGCTATTCCGGAAAGATATCTGCTTTATAAAGATGGAGGTGATTTTCCTGTTGATGTGGTTGTAAAAGGTGAAGGTGAAATTACTATCTGTGAACTTATGAATCATTTTTTTAAGAAGGGAGATTATAAGGAAGATATAAGGGATATTGAGGGAATTTATATAAGAAAAGATGATAAAGTTTTTTTTACAGGTGAAAGAAAACTTGTAGAGGATCTTGATTCAATTCCCTTTCCAGCGAGGGAACTTGTTGATTTTGAACCCTATGAAAGAATGTGGAGAAAAAAACACGGTGTTTTTTCTCTTTCTATAATTAATTCAAGGGGCTGTCCATATGGTTGTAAGTGGTGTCAGAAATCTGTATTTGGGAGAAAATTGAGAATAAGAAGTCCTGAAAATGTAGCAGAAGAAATGAAGCTTATAAAAGATAAATATAATCCTGATTTTTTGAGAGTGGTTGATGATATAACAGGTATAAAAAGAGATTTTGTTTTTAAGTGGAGAGATGAGGTTTTAAAAAGGGATGCAGCAATTCCTTTTGAATGTCTTTCGAGAGTTGACCTTATTGATGAAGAGTTAATGAAAGCACTTAAGGATTTAAAAATGATAAAGATTTATTTCGGTGCAGAATCTGGCTCCCAAAAAGTTCTTGACTCTATGAAAAAAGGAACAAAAGTTGAAGATATATATAGGGCTTCGGAATTATGTAAAAAATACAGAGTTAAAACTCACTTTTTTATGATGTTGGGTTATCCGGGAGAGGATTTTGAGGATATAAAAAAATCAATAAAACTTTTAAGGGATACTTTACCTGATGAATTCAGTGTAACAGTTGCTTATCCACTTCCGGGCACAGAGTTTTATGAAAATGTAAGAAATAGGCTCCACTTTGATGAGTTCAATTATCTTATGGATTGGGATTATACAGCAGAAAATAGACTTCTTTTTAAAAGGGAAAAATTTAATACAACTTTTTACAGGTGGGTTATAAGACTTTTTTATAGAGAGTGGAAGGATGAGAAATTCTTAAGAGAAAAAAGTTTTAAAAGGCTTTATTTTAAAAACAAAATAGAACTTATAGTTATAAGGATTATTGTAAATTTTTTGGGATTTCTCCTTTCAAAATTTCCCTTTCTAAACAAGATAAAATTTATTCCTGCTTTTGGAAGATGAGTGGAAGTTCTATTGAGAAATCAATATTAAAAACTCTTTGCTATTTTGATATTTTTAAATTTCCTTTAAAAGAGGAAGAACTTTACAATTTTCTTTTTGATATAAAGATAGAAAAAAAAGAATTTGAAAAAAAACTTAATGAACTTTTAAAAGAAGGTCTTATTCAAAGTAAAGATGGTTATATTTATCTAAAGGGCAGAGAAAGTATAGTAAAAATAAGAAAATTTGGTGAAAAAAGGGCTAAAACTCTTCTTAAAAGGGGGAAGCTTTTAATAAGGATAGTATCTTCTTTTCCTTTTGTCAGGGCTATTATGATTTCCGGTGACATTTCAAAGGGAGTTGCGGGTAAAAAGAGTGATATAGATTACTTTATAATTGCAAGAAGTAAAAGGGTATTTTTTTTGAGATTCTTTCTTGTTGCCTTTAAAAGGTTTTTTCTTTTTAATTCCTATAAATATTTATGTCCTAATTATATAATTTCAGATAAAGATTTAGAGATCAAAGAAAAAAACATTTTTTATGCAGTAGAAATTGCAAGCCTCCTCCCTGTTTACAATACTTTTTACTATGATTTGTTTCTTGAAAGTAATAGTTGGATAAATACTTATTTACCAAATTTTAAAAGAAATGGAAATAAATCTTATCCTCCTCTTTTTTTAAAATTAAAATATTTTCTTGAAAAAATTTTTTCCTACGGAATTTTTGATAAATTGGAAAAAAAGTTTTTAAGTTTAACCAAAAATTATTTTGAAAAAAAATATAAAGATAATATAAGGGATATAATTGTAAAAGGTATAAATGAAAATTCTGCCAAAATACATCCGAGAGATACAATTACTATAATAGAAAAGGAATTTGAAAGAAGAATAAAAAAATTGAATTTGAGCTGAATTGAAGGAAAAAGATTTTTGGGACTTTTATTCAGAAATCTATGATGAAAAAAAGAAAGACTTTGATTTAAATTTCAGAAGGATAAATTTTTTAATTTTGGAAAATTATTTAAAGGATAAGAATTTTTTACTTGAAATTGGTTGTGGAACAGGAACAGATACAGAGTTTATGGTAAAAAGGGTAAAGAAAATTTTAGCCCTTGATTTAAGTATAGGAATGTTAAAAAGGGCGAAGGAAAAAATAAAAAATGGAAAAGTTTATTTAATAAATATGAAAGCCGAAGATATTGACCTTCTGAGGAAAAAATTTGATGGTGCTTACTCTTCCTTTGGCGTTTTAAATTGTCTTTATGAACTTGAATCCTTTTTTGATAAATTAAGTAAAGTTTTAAAGAAAAATTCAATTTTTGTTTTCTCTATTATAAATAGGTTCTATTTTTTTGATTTTATTTTTTTTCTAATTAGGAAATATAACTTTTTTAAAAAGAGATTAAAGGGTTATGGAAAGATAACAGTTGATGGAAAAGAATACGATTGTATAGCAAGGTATTATTCCTATAAATATGTAATAAGATGTTTAAAGAAAAATTTCAGGGTGATAAAAATATTTGCACTCCCATTTTTGGTTCCGCCATCCTATTTAAGACCTCACAGAAAATTGCCCTCTTTTATTTTAAAAATATTATTTAAAATAGAAAATTTCCTTTTTTTAAGATATCCATTTAACATAATGGGTGAACAACTTATTTTTGTTATTCAGAGAAAATGATTATAAAAAAAATTGATCTTAAGGAAAGTTTTACATCTTCACCTATTGTATATGATATAAATTCTGATGGAATAAAGGAAATTATAGTTTTGAGTGAAAGTATATTTGTTATAGATCCTTTGAATTTTAAATTTATAAACCCCTTTCCTTTGAAAATATCAGGTCCAGTTGCTTCAACACCTTATATAACAAAAAAAGATGAGAGCATTTTCTTATATTTTGGTTCTGATAACAAAAACTTTTATACTTTAAGGATAAAGAATAATAAAATAGATTATAAATTTTTGAAAACAGGAGGTGATATTTTTTCTTCCCCACTTATCTATGATATAGATAAGGATGGTATTGAGGAGATAATTTTTGGTTCCGATGATTTTTATCTTTATATAATTAAAAGTGAAAAAATTTTTAGATATAAAACTTTAGGTTTTATTTCTTCTTCTCCCTCTCTTTTTAAGTTAAATGGTAAAAATTTTTTTGTTTTCTGTTCCTGGGATAATTTTTTATATCTCGGTTACTTTGATGGTAATAATATAGAATTAAAATTCAAAAAAGATCTTTCCTTTTATATATGGGCAAGTCCAGTTATTGATGATATTAATTTTGATGGAAAAAATGAAATTATAGTTACAAATAACAGTTTGCATGTTCTTGATTTTACTGGTAATTATCTAAAAAATTTTCCTTATAGATTTAAGAGTTTTACGATTTCATCTCCTTGTATTGCTGATATTGATGGTGATAATTTTAAAGAGATAATTGTTATTTCTGATGCTCTCTATGTTTTCAATATAAGGGGAGAAATTCTTGAATGTTTTCCCTTTAAGATTAAAAGTCCCTCAATTTCATCACCCTGTACCCTTGATTTTGACAATGATGGATATGAGGAAATAGTGATTTTTGATTATGAGGGTAATTATTATGTTGTAAATAGAGAAGGTAAAAGGCTTTTTAATCCTGTAAAACTTTCAAATTCTTTTGTGGCAACTCCTTATATTGAGGATCTGGATGGTGATGGGTTACTTGAAATTGTTAATGTGAGTTTTGATGGAAAACTTTTTGTTATAAAAACAGAGGGAAAAAAATCAAGCTTTAAAAGATTCAGGGGAAATTATGGTAATGGTTTTTTAGGCAATGAGGATAAGGATTAAGTTATTAAGGAGAAAGATTTTTAACAGAATTTTTTATGATATTGTTTTGAATTTTGATAGGGAGGTTAATTTAGAAAAAGGTATTCTCTTTTTTTATAAGAATAAAAGTTTTTTCCCTTCCCCTTTATTTGGTAATGAGAAAAAGTTTTATGGAAGATTCCCTCCTTTTAAGAGATTAAACTTTGTAAAATTTTATATTGAACTTTTTATAGATAAAAAACTTTACAGAATCCCTGAAAAGAGATATAAATTTTTTTTATATTTATAAATTTTATTCCCTTATAACCTGAATACGAACAACTTCAGTGTTACCTGATGCATCCTGACCTGCAATTACAACTTCTTCTTCATCAGGTTCTATCTCAAGAACCTCACCTGACCTTGTCCTGCCAATAAATTTTCCATTTAAAAACCAGAATATAGTATCTTTTTTTGCTGAGGTAAAACCCAATAAGGGAATTTTTGATGCCCTTTTTATCCCCTTGGGAATTAAATATAAGGCATTATCAATAGGACTTAATATTTTCAATTTTTCCTTTTTTTCAACAATTTTAAAATCAGGGGGAAATTCAGGGGGTTTTCCCTTACCACCTAAAATTTTCTGAACTGGCGGGGGAAATACAATAAAGGTTTTTTCAACAATTTCATTTTTCTTGTAATTTTTATAAGGATTTGCTCTGTATCCTGTTTTCTTTTCTATAATAAACTTCTTATGAAAGGGACATTCTATATAAGTGTGAGCATTCCTTAACATTGGTGCAAGTTTTGTTTCACTGCAAGCATTTCCCTTTTTATATCCTGAAAAGGCACATACTTCAACTGAATCTATTTCATTAATTGCTTTATATTCCCAGTCAAAGAATCCATTAAAAGGTTTTTCTATTGCCTTTATTATATCAAACATTATCGGTGCAGCTAATTTTACTCCAATAATACTGTCAGAACCTTCACCACTAAAATTTCCAACCCATACACCAACTGTAAAGTCTTTCTGAAATCCAATTGACCATGCATCCCTTCTACCAAAAGAGGTTCCTGTTTTCCAGCATATTCTTCCTGAGGGCATAACAAATTTTTTTAAATTTGGAGCATCGGGTCTTGATCTTTTTGATAGTGCTTTTAATGCTAAAAAACAGGCTCCTTTATTAAAAAGTTCCTTCTCTTCTGTATTTTCATCCTCAATTAAAACATATTTACCATGCATACCACCTTTTGCAATTGTTACATATAAATTTGTTAAATCTAAGAGTCTTGTATCCATACCACCTGTTATTATTGGAAGCCCGTATTTTTCAAAACTTAGAGGACCTTTTAAACCAGCTTCCATTAATTTTCTGACAAATCTTGAATACCCATATCTTTTTAAAATTAATATAAAGGGGATATTTAAAGAATTAGAAAGGGCTTCTTCAGCTTTTACAAGTCCTTTAAAATCCTTCAAAAAATTTACAGGTTCAAAATCACCAAATTTGTAAGGTGCATCCTCAATAAGTGATAAAGGGTTAATAAGTCCATCCTCTATTGCAAGAATATAAAGAAAGGGTTTTAAAGTAGAACCAGGAGACCTGTAAGCATAGAAACCCCTCACCTCACCCTGATTTTCCTTATCAAAATAATCAAGAGAACCTATAGCCCCCCTTACTTTTCTTGTTTTATTTTCAATTACAACAACACTTAAATTTGTTGCCCCCATATCCCTTATTCTCTTTTTGTAAGATTTTGCAATATTTTCAATTTTTTGTTGAATTTCCTTATCAATGGTGCTTTTTATATCATTTTGAGAATAATTCAAAACAAGAAAATCACTTATATGGGGAGCATAAAAGGGAGCCTTTTTTAATTCAGGTATGTGCGCTTTTAATCCTTCAAAGTAATCCCTTTCACTTATTAGACCCTTATCAAACATAATTTTTAAAACCCTGTTTCTTCCTATTATCTTATCTTTTTCCTTTTGAAATCTTATTGAAGGAGACTGGGGAAGTGAAACTAAAAAAGCGACTTCCTCAGGTGTCATATTTATAGGTAATCTTCCATAATAGAAAAGCATCGCAGCCCCTATTCCTTCTATGTTTCCTCCATAAGGTGCAATATTTAGGTATAGTTCAAGTATTTTCTTTTTACCGAGTCTTAATTCAAATTGAATTGCTCTAAAAATCTCTATAATTTTGTTTATTATTGTTCTTTCCTTTGGTTCAAGAATCCTTGCTAATTGCATTGTTATTGTTGAACCACCTGAAACAATTTTCCTTTCCTTTATGTTCTGAATGAGTGCTCTCAAAAGGGAAAAGGGGTTAAAACCAGGATGATAATAAAAATATTTATCCTCATAGAGTATTGTTGTTTTAACAAAGAGTGGATCAATTTTTTCAAGGGGTATAAAGATTCTCCATTTTTCATCAGAGGTTATATAAACCCTCATTGGAGAACCATCTCTGAACCTAACAATTTTTGACCATTCAGGATTTATATTTTCAGGTAAAGGAATAAAATAAATTAAAAAAAGGAAAATAGAAACAAAAATTAAAAAAATTGAATATTTATTTTTTGTTAACTTTAAAATAAAAGGCATCGGAGTTACCATTTATTTCTGGATTATACATAACAAATCCCCTGACAGGAGATGTAAAGAATTTTCCAGGAGTTACAGCACGGGTTAAGTAATAATAATAAAGAGTATCTGGCATAACACTTCCAAATAAAATTATTCTATCATCTCTTATATCCACATATGTAGGTGTCATTATTTTTGTTCTTTTTACCCAGAAAGGTAAGCTTGTTTCTTCAATTCTTGGATTTACAATTTCAAGACCTGCCGGAATGGGTGATTCTATTGCAACATTTTCATAATAACCTGTTGATTTGACAGCAATTTTTACAACAAGTAAATCACCCTGTTCTGCGTTTTCAGTTTTTTCTCCTTTAAAGGTATAAATTTTCCTTTTTAAATAAAGACCATTTATTTCCGCTTTAAAACTTTCTCCCCTTTTAGAAAAACCTGAGTTTTCAATACAGAGATACAGATTTTCCTTTGATTTTATTTTAAGCGAAACTTTTTTACCACCTATATTTTTTAAAAACCATGAATAAACACCTTTCCCCTCATAGGGTTTATATTTTTTACCATCAATTGAAAGTTCAACATCATATTTCTCTCTTTCAAATCTTTCCATATACATTCCTATTCCTGCTAAACACCATGCAAGTTCCTGTGTAGTATAATAGAAACTTTTTCTTGAAAGAGCTTCTCCAATTTCTATTAGAAGTTTTTCTATTTCAGAATTAGCGGGGTCAATAGTCTGTGTAATAAATAATTTCATTCCCTTATATTGAAGGGGAGTATAAAAGTCAAAGGAATATCTCCTTGTTTTTGGTTCTTCTTCTTTTAAAACTTTTTCAAGGAGATTTTTTGCCTCTTCTTTTTTACCTAATTCATTTATTGCTCCACAAACAAAAATTCCGCTTGGAACATCAAATTTTTCCTTTCTTGAAAGAGCTATAATTCTATCTAAATATTCTTTCTTTTTAGAAAGATAGCCGCCCCTTGCAAGAACATAGTATGTAAGCCCGTTTTTATCATAAATTGCATCAAGGTAATTAAGCGCAGATTCTATAACTCCTTCAGGAACAAAAAATCCTTCCTTTTCTGCTTCAATTAAAACAAGTGTTGCATAAGCACTTGCCCAGGGTTCTGGATCTCCTCCTCCAGGCCAGAAGGCAAAACCACCTGAAGGAGTTTGCATTGATATTATCCTTCTTATTCCTGAATTTACCATATCCGTATATTTATCTTGTGTAATTTCAGGGTTTATGAAGGGTAAAAGATTTTTAAGTTTAATTAGGAGAAGGGTTTTTGTTGATGTTTGCTCTATACAGCCGTAAGGATAGGAAATAACATATTTTAAATGATTTAGTCTTGTAAGACCTGGTATTGGAGCAAGTATTAGATTTACGTCATGGGCTTTTGGATAAAATTCTTCAAAATATTGTGATAAATCATTTTTATCAGGAGTAACTTTTACATACTCTGTTTTAGTTATATAAGGCTTATTTGGATAAAGTGGAATTTCAAAATCTTCATAGTACCTTTCTCCCTCACTATTTCCTTCAATTTTTATTTTAATTGAACCTGGCATATTATCTGCCTTGCAATTTACCCATATAATATTTTTTCCTTCAGCAGGTGTTGTAACAATAAATTTATCTTCTTCAGATTTTGCTCCTTCAAGTGATACTTTAATTTCAGTTCTTTTAATTGATTTGGTTGTATTTATAATTGTAATCGGGAAACTGAACTCATCATTTGTGCACATAAATCTTGGAATTGTTGGAGAAACAATAACATCGCTTTTTACTATTACTTCTTTTTCAGCACTTCCAAGTTTTTTTTCATTAACTCCTGAAATCATTATTCTCAATTTTCCATTATATTGAGGAATTTTAACTTTATATTCAATTTTCCCATCAGAGGAACTTTCAATTATTCCGCTCCAGTAGGAAACAAGTTTTGTAAATCTTGGTGATACAAATTCTTCTTCCCTTTCAGCAAGTCCACCCCCTGTTTTTTCTAAAAACTTCTTTATAATCCATCCAAAAGATTCTGCTGTATTTAAAATTAATCCTAAATCTTTCAAAATACCGTTATATGGGTCAGGTGTCTTAAAAGAGGTAATCTGAAGAATTCCCTCATCCACAATTGAAATAGTTCCTTTAAATTTTTCTCCACCTTTAACTTTTATTAAAAGTTCTTCTCCAGGTTTTATCTTTTCCGGAACTTCTACTTTTAAATCAAGATGAATTTTTTTGGGTCTTATTCTTATTTTCTGAATTCCATAAGCCCTTTGAACGAGATAATTTTCACCTGACCTGACAAGTAGAGCACTTATATAAACAGTTGAAACACCTGAAGGAGCTTTAAATGACCAATTTGCAAGTTCTCCCTTATATTCTTTAATTTCCCTAATGTAAATAGAATCAAGTTCCACAGTCCATAAAATTTTTCCCTCAAAGGGTAAAAGTGCTTCCACATTAACAATTTCACCTTCATCATATTCCTTTTTATCGACGCTTATAGGAATTATTTCGGGTGATTCCACAAAATCTCTTTCATAATACCATCCCCACCCTGATATTTTTAACTCACTAAAGGCAAGATTTTTTTCATCAGTAACCTCAACAAGATAATCATAATAGGAACTCTGGGGAGTAAAGGTAAAGGAAAATTTTCCATCCTCAGCAATTACTTCCTTTTCTTCTGAAACAGGTATTTTAAGTGATTTAGATTCCCAGTGACTATCCCCTTCATAGTATTCATATTCTTCCTCATAGTAATAATAGCTGTAAGACCATTTTAACATATAAACCCTGTAAGTAAGTTTTGTTTTATTTGTATAAAAGTAGCCATCAGGTTTTAATAGAACCCCCTTTATTTTAACAGGGAATCCTTCTCTTATTCTTTTAATGTCTGAAATAAGCCCTATATAAAAGGGTCTCTGATGAATTATTTTACTTAAACTTTTTGAACTTACCCTGCCGCTTCCCCCTTCTGTAACTTCCACATTTATTTCTAAATTGATAGGCTCATAAAAGGTAATATCCTTTGGAACCTGCATGAAAACTTCAGCTTCACCTTTTTCGTCAAGTTTTCCATAAATTCTTTCTGATTGATAATAGGGTAAAGCCTTATCTTGTGTTTTTATAGTTCCAAAGGAGTATCCGTAATATCCTGAAGGTTTAAATTCAGTTTCACTTGCCTTTATCCAGATTGAATAACTTTCAAGAGAAGCAGGTGCTCCAAAGAGATATTCTGCTTTTATATTTACAGGGAATTTTTCGTAAATGTTTATCTTTTCAGGAATTTTAATATCTATACTCATTTTTTCTGGAACAAAAGTTTCAACAAAAACATAACTATTGGTAAGGACTCTATCACCAATTTGAAGGTCAATCATATACTTTCCAGTTGGTGATGCAGGAGTTGTTGGGAAAGAAAATTCAGCAATACCCGATTGATCTGTATTACCGGTTAAGGAAAGTGCATCTTTACCTCTCGGATCCCTGATAATAACTTTAAGAGGAATTGAAACTCCTTTAAAGGTTTTTGGTTCTCTTACAATTACTGCAAAATGAATTTCTTCACCTGGTCTATAAAGATTTCTTTCAGGATAAATATAAGTAAGATAAGGAATATAAGGGTCTTCTCCGTATATTTCAAACTCTTCCTTTTTTAACCTCAGGGAAGGAATATGCATGTATGTCCATTCCCTATCCTTCTCTGCAAAAACTATATAGGGTTCTCTTTCCTTTTTTAAAATCGGTATTTTACAAAAGCCGTTATTATCTGTTATACCTTTACCTGTTAAAAAGTTTTTACTTGATCTTACTTCAATATTAACATTCTGTTCAGGTTCAAGGGTTGAGGATGAAAGTGCCCAAACATATATGTATTTATCACTCCACTTTACTATAAGGGAAATATCAGATATGCATACAACAATTCTATCACTTAAGAATCTATTTTTCTTTGTTTTTCCAAAAACTTCAACTAAATAAATCCCCTTTTCAATTTCCTTTAAAAAATCTTTAAGGTCAATCCATAACAATTTTTTATTTTCTTCTACCTCTAATTTATAATTTTTTACTACTTCTTCTCCGTAGCTTCTAAAAGAATAAATTTCTCCCCAGTCTCTTGAATACCAGAAAAGAACATTCTGGGGTGGCACATAAACTATATTCATTTTTAAAGAATCTATTTTTGAAATTTTTAAAGGTAATTTCCATTCTCCCTTTTTCCCAAAATACCTTCCCCTGTAAAGAAATTGAAGAACTTCCTTTTTCTCCGGAATTTTTATTTTAACTTTATAATCAGATAAAAGAGCACTTTTTTCGCTCTTTATTCCTGATTTAAGAATTACTTCATATTCCCTATCAGGGCTGAAATTCCCTAAAATGTATATGTAATTTTGCGAAGTTTGTGCTTTAAAAGAAATTGGCGGGTTAATTCTTATTAGTGCCGAAAGGTTTTTATTAATAATTTTAAATTTTTCTTCCCCTGGAGATGAAAGATTAAAGGTAATCATAAATCCCTCTTCTATTTCTTCCACATTGTAAGACAGGACACTTATTGGATTTTCATGAAATCCAATTGGAATCTCAAACTCGTAATCTTCCTTTAAAGGGAAACCTCTTGTGCTTTTGAGTCCTTTTAAAACAACTAATTTATACTTTTCTGGTGCTTTTGTGATAGAAAAGGTCAAAAGGATCTCTTCAAGGTTTTGTTGAAATCTCTGTATATCAACAATCTCAACCTCATTATTTTTTGAATCAAGAACTTTTAAAAATTTTTTTATCTCTTTATTGAGTATTTCTTTAATATTTAAAGACTCATTAAATTCAATTTTTACACTTGCTTTTTTCTTTTCAATTGAGAAAAGAGAGGCATTTAAAACTTTAAAGGGTGGTGTTTTAAAACTTATTTTGATGGGAGTTATTGATTCTACTTCAGCTTTTAAGGGGATTTTTAATAATTTTATAGTATAATCTCTATCAAGTTCAGGTCTTTCTAAAAAATAAATTACAAATGTATTTTCAGATACCCATTTTCCATAAGACTTTATAAAGGGTTCAATTAGGATAAAATTACTAATCTCTTCCTCTTCAATAATTATTCCCTCAGCCCCTAAGAATTTTCTGGAAAATTGAATAGGTATTTCATTAGGAATATAATCAAGTTCCCCCTGAGTTTCAATTTGGACCTTTATTAAACCTTCTTTTATTTTTTTCTCTTTTTCAGGTTTTAAGAGGATAATTAAAAGAGATATAACTAAAATTATTAAAATAAAAAATGATGATAATAAAATAAAAAAAATTTTTTTATCCTTCATAGTAAATTTTATAACTCTTAATTAAATTCTTTCAATTTAAAAGTTTTTTTAAAAAAGGGGAAAAATTTTATAGAATTTTTATGTTATAGGGGAAGAAATTTTTTATATCTTCAAATATGTTGTTGTATTCATTTATATTTTTGTCTTCTGACTCCTTTAAATTTATTTCTTTTACTCTTAAAATTTCATTGTTAGAGTTTGCTCTTGCTATTATTTTACCCGAGGGTGAAACAATCTGACTTTTTCCTGTGAAGATATACTTTTCATTCCCGCAACTTTCCTCTCCAATCCTGTTACATGTCAAAGTGAAAATTCTATTGATAACAGAATAAATTCTCATTGCTCTCTGAGACCATGGTAAAACAAGATTTGCACAATGTAAAATCATGTTTACACCTTTAAAGGTTAAATACCTTATCTGTTCAGGAAAAAACCAATCAAAACAAACTATTATTCCAAATTTAAATCCATTATATTCAAATATACCATCGAGAGGATTGTTACCTTTTTCAAAATGTAGTTTTTCTTTATAGAAAAGATGTATTTTTCTATAAACGCCATACTTACCATCAGGTAAAATATATAAGGCAGAGTTATAAAATTTTCCATTATTTTTTTCAGGAAAACCTGTTACTAAACCTGTTCTTGTTTCTTTGACAGTTTTTAAAAGAACTTCAAATTCCTTGCTTTCAGGAACAGAAAAGGAATTTTTTTCTAAAAAATTTTTATCTGGAACAAGATATCCTGATGTAGCAAGTTCCGGAAAAACAATTAATTCAGATTTACTTTTTTTTGTTATTTCTTTTATTATTTCAAGATTTTTCTCTTTATCTCCGTGATAGGGCTTAAACTGAAAAAAACCTATTTTCAAATTTCGACCCTTTCCTTTTTAAATTTTTCCTGAAGTTCTTTCATTGTTCTTTCTTTTATCTGTCTTACCCTTTCTCTTGAAATATTTAATAAATCACCTATAAATTCAAGTATCTGGGGATAACCTGAATCAAGGGCAAAGTAAAGTAAAAATACATTTCTTTTATCTTTTTCTGGTAATGTCTCTTTTGTCCATTTTAGGAAAATCTTTTTTCTTTCTATGTCATCCTCTATATATTTCCAGAACCTGTGAATAAGAACAGCCTCTTTTATATCAATTTTATCTGATTGAAATATTTTTTCAATAAGAGATTTATTTTTAGCAATTTTTTTCCATAATTCAAAATCACCTGTTTTTTTAAGGTTGTTAAGGAAATCATAACATCTCTCACCTAATTTATTAAGTTCATTTAGAGAATCATTTATAACTTTGTGGACTGTATTAATTATTAATTCCTTTGGGTTAAAATCATAACCCATCATTTTCATGTATTCCTTAACTATTTTCAGTATCTCGTAACAGGAAAATTCAGTGCCTGTATAAAGATAGATTATCAGTCTTTCTCTTAAAGGTAAATTGTTTAAAATTTTTCTTATTTTCAATTTTCTCTTTTCTTCAGCAAATTCCACTTCAGGTGAAGGGAGGGATTTTTGCTCTACTATCTCCTCCCATGAAGATTTTTCTTCACCTTCAATTGTCAGTTGGTCGAGGGAAAATTCCTGACTGATTATAGATTTTGCAAATTTTATTTCCTCCAGAGGTAAACCTGTTAGTTTTGCTATTTCCTCATCTGTTATTTCTCCTCTTTTAAAACCCAGTTCCTCCTCGGCTCTTTTTATTTTTCTTATTGCTGTTCTGTGTTCAGAGGGAATTCTAACAGTTGTGGATTGTTCATCAAGAGCCCTTGTTATTGCTTGTTTTATCCAGTAAGGAGCATACCCTATAAAGTGAACTTTTTTAGTTGGGTCAAATTTCTCAATTGCCCTTAAAAGACCAAGGTTACCTTCATTTATCAAATCCTGGACAGGCACTCCAAAGTCTTTATACTTCATTGCTATGCTGACAACCATTCTCAAAAGAGAATGGACAACTTTTTCCTTTGCAATTTTATCTCCTTTTTGTGCTTTTATCACAAGTTCATCTATTTCATCAGGAGGTAGAATCGGGTATCTTGATATTTCTTTGAAATATATTTCAAGAACCTTATCTCCGTATGATTTTTTATCTGACATAATACTCCCCTATTTGTATTGCATTGGTTGCAGCACCTTTTCTTAAATTATCCATACAGGAAAAAAATTTAACAATTTTACCATTTACTTTTATCCTTCCTATTCCGACAATATCTTTATCTATATAATTAATTGGTGATGGAATTTCCTCATATTTTAAATAACTTTTACTATTAATTTCATCTATTATTTCCTCTTCTTTTACACTTTTTGAGATTTCAAGAAAAACAGTTTGGGAATGAACATATGGAACAGGAACTCTTACACATAAAGGGTAAATTTCTATATCTCTTCTATTTAAAATTTTCTTACTTTCTTCCTTTATTTTTCTTTCTTCAAGAGTTTCACCTTCTTCTATTTCTCCTATGTAAGGAAATAGGTTTTCAAAAATCCTATAAGGGAAGGGACTTTCCTTATATATTTCACCCCTTTTTTCATAATTATAAGATAAAAGTCCCTTTTTACCTGCCCCTGACACCGATTGATATGTTGATACAAAAATTTTTTTAATTCCGAATTTAAAAAGTGGGAAAATTGAAAGTAAAAGTTGAATTGTGGAACAGTTGGGATTTGCAATTAGAAGATTTTCTTTTTTCAGGACATTTATATTTATTTCTGGTATCACAAGGGGGACATCCTCTTTTAGTCTGAAGGCTGAAGAATTATCAATAACTCTTTTTCTCATTTTTAATATTTGGGGAACAATTTGAATTGCTTCATCTGTATCAAGACAGGAAAAAAAAAGGTCACATTCAGGTAATTTTCCTTCAAATTTTTCTATTTTAAATTCTTTTCCATTTATTTTTATTTCTTTTTCTTCTCCTCCAAAAAGAATGATTTCTTTAAAGGGGAATTTTTTCTCCTCTAAAACTTTTAGAAGAGTTTTTCCAACAAGACCACTTGCACCAAGAATACAGATTCTCATAAATAAGCTTTACATCTTCTCAGCCATTTCAACTGCTAATTTTGCGCCTTCATCCATGCTTTTTGCAGTAAAAAGTTTAAGTCCTGAATTTTCAATTATTTTCCTTCCTTCCTCTTCATTTGTTCCTGTAAGTCTTATTACAATTGGGACATTAGGTTTTAACTCTTTAAAAGCACTAACAAGACCATTTGCTACATCATCACATCTTGTTATACCGCCAAATATATTTAAAAATACAGATTTTACATTTGCATCAGAAAGAAGAATTTGTATAGCTGCCTTTACTTTTTCAGGAGATGATGAACCACCTATATCAAGGAAATTAGCGGGTTCACCCCCGAATTTTTTAAGGGTATCCATAGTAGCCATTGCAAGACCAGCGCCATTTACAACACAACCAACTTTTCCGTTAAGTTTAACATAGGATAATCCATGTTCCTTTGCTTCAAATTCTTTCAGGTTTTCATAATCCATGTCCCTTTCTGGAACAAATTCAGGATATTTATAAGAAGCATTGTCATCTAATATTATTTTTGAATCAATAGCCCACAGTTTCCCATCATCACAGAGGGCAAGAGGATTAATTTCCACAAGATTTGCATTACATTCTCTAAATAGTTTATATATTTTTAAAAGTATTGATTCAGCCTCTTTCCTTAAGTTAATGTTATCAGGGAAAAGAAAACTTGAAAACCTTCTTAATTGATAATTTGATATCCCCCTTAATACTGGTATAAAATCTGTGTAAATACTTTCGGGTCTTTCCCTTGCAATTTCTTCAACTTCAATTCCACCTTCTCTAATTGCCATTAAAAGAATTTTAGAACTTTTTCTGTCAAGTGTAAGAGATAAGTACATTTCCTTTTTAATTTTTGCACTTTCAGCCACAAGAACCTTTTTTACTGGGTATGATTTTATAGTTAAAGAAAGTATTTTTTCTGCAAGTTCCTTGGTCCTTTCAGGTGAATCAGAAATTTTTATTCCACCCGCTTTTCCCCTTCCACCAACCGGAACCTGGGCTTTAATGACCACTTCCCCTCCTATTTTTTTGTGAATTTCGTATGCTTCTTCAGGTGTTTTTGCCACATCTCCCTTTTTAACAGGGATTCCATATTTTTCAAATAAAATCCTTCCTTGATATTCAAGTAGTTTCATTTCTTTTACACTTTTTCAGGGATTTGAACCTTTATTAAAAGATTTTCGCAGATTTTTTTCAGTTTTTTGTAGATTTCTTCATACTCTACAGGTTTTTGATTATAAGATAAAAATATTAAATAAGCAATAAAACCAAGGTCATCAAATCTCAAAGCAGAGATTTCTTTTCCTCTGAATTCATCAAGAATTTTTTCAAATATCTTTTCTGAATGCTCTCCACAGAAAGTAATTATTGAGGTTTTTTTTGCATTTTTCAAATTGCATATAAATTCGTGTTTACTAATATATTTATTAATACTATCCCAGAATATTTTAAAACCTACGGAAAGATCATCTATATCCGCTTGAACTCTGAAAAATTCATCTAAGGAATAAAAGAGTCTCCTTAAAAGATGGGATTCAATCCCAGAACCTGCCATTTTTTCTTCCAGTTGATTAAATTTGAACTGTTCTATATTTCTTAATCCCTGATCAAAATCCCTAAAAGATCCTATTAATTCCCTTAAAATTTCATTTAACCTCTTATAAACATCCTCCGGTGTATCATATATAATTGTTTCAGCACATATATTAATAATTATTATTTCGAATTCATGGGAAAAGGTCGGTGCTTTTGAAGATAAAACCCTTATGCCTTCTTCTTTATCAAGAAACTTTATAATATTATCGGTGTATGAACCTTCCTCCTTTCTTGGCACAACCCCCATTATTTTAAAGTAGTAGTTTTCTTCAGTTATACCCGTTAAAGAAATATAAATCTGTGGTATTTTTGTATTTCTTGCTTCTTGAATAAGAGATGGAATTATTATTCTTCCAATAATTTCAGGACTTATCCTCATTCTTTCACTCAATATTTTTCTTCTTCTTAATTTAAGATGTTCAATTAAATAGTTTTCAATTAAAAGATGTTTTTCCTCAGGATACCATGTTTCCTCTGGTGTTTGAATTTCAAGTCTTATAACAGTAACACCCTCTTCTGTAAAAACCTTTTCAAACTTCCTTCTAAAATCAGGTATTATATCCCTTAAAACATCCAAAACCTGATCTAAAAAAAGTTCTCTTGCTGGACCTGCTATTAAAATGCCAGTTAACTCCTCTGAAACTGTTCTGAAATTTTTAATATGGACATGAATACCCCCTTTTTCCTTGACTAAGTTTCTAAGTTCAATCTGCATTAAAATCTGTTGAGCTAAATCCTGAGGTTTTCTATCTCCTATATAAGCCCATGATCTTGAAGAAAAGAATTTTTCAGTTTCAAGAACTATTTCCTTTATCAATTTTTTCTTTTTCACTTCTTTTCTTAAAATTCTTAAAACCTCTCTGAAAATTCTTAATTTTGAAGCCGTTGAATCAATTAAACTTTTCATCCATGGATCAAATTTAGCAATATCAGGTAAATAATGTTTTAAAAATTCCTTTTCTTTGTTAAACTTTTCTCTTATTTCTTTATCTCTTATATCTACCTCTGCAATTATACCGGCTAAATCATTCTCAAGAACAAACCCCATAAAGAACTTAAGATTAAACCCCCTTTCATGTATTGCAGTTGAAATTGCATCCTGGAGTCCTGGCCAATCTTTTGCCACCATAAATATTCTCCCCCTTTCATTATCTTCAACAATCTTTACACAAACTCCCTTTTTATTAGCAATTCTAATCATCTTATTTAAATATTCTTTTTCATCTTGTAAAAGTCTTTTTTCCATATTTTTAATTTTAACTTAAAAATGGTATATAATTAAAAAATGACCACCGAAATTTTAAAGGAGAAAGAAATAAATAAAAGAAAAGTATATGTTTTTTATGGTGATATTACTGAACTTGAAGTTGACGCAATAGTAAATGCTGCGAATGAGTACTTGAAACATGGGGGAGGACTTGCAGGAGTTATTGTGAGAAAAGGTGGAAAAATTATACAGGAAGAAAGTGATAAAATTGGTTATTGTCCTGTGGGAAGTGCTGTTGTAACAAGTGCAGGAAAACTGAAGGCTAAATATGTAATACATGCTGTTGGTCCAAGATGGGGTGAGGGTGATGAGGAAAAAAAGTTAAAAAATGCTGTTAGAAGCGCATTAAAACTTGGTGAAGATAAAAAAATAAAAAGTATTGCTATTCCTGCTATTTCAACAGGTATTTTTGGTTTTCCAAAAGAAAAGGGAACTAAAATAATAGTGGAGGAAGTTAAGGATTTTCTTACCAGGGAGGCAGATTCAATTAGAGAAGTTTATCTCTGTGATATAAACTTAGAAACCTGTAAGTATTTTGAAGAGTTTTTATAATTAATGAAAAAAAGGGATATAATAGAAATTTTAATTTCCTTTGTTTTTGGAATTTTGATCTGGTTTTTTTCTGTTACCAGTAAAACTTATAAGGTGGAAAGGGATTTTGAAATAACTTATGAAGGAATTCCTGATTCTCTTACTTTTCTTGAACCTCCCCCTAAAAAAATAAAGGTGGAAGTAGTAGCAGATGGTAGGTCTCTTATCTTTATTAATTTTTTTAGACCCAAATTTTTAATTAATCTTGAGAATCCCAAAAGGGGTAAAAATATTTATAAAACTTCTGATATAAAATTCGTAATACCTCATTTTGTAAAAATAAATGATATAAAATTCAAACAGGATTTTTTAAATTTAAGATTTGATAAAAAATCCGAAAAGGAAGTTCCTGTAAGTGCAATGATAACAGGAAATCCAAGATCTGGCTTTACTATTAAGTTAAAAAAAGCTGAAGGATACGTAAAAATAACAGGACCTCTTTCAATTTTAAAAAGTATAGATAGTATAAAAACCAATTATGTGTCAGTGGAAAAAAGAGAAAAAAGTTTTAGAGAAAAGGTTGGTCTTTTAAAACCATCAGAAGTTATAGATATCTCTCCTGATTCAATAGATGTTTATGTAGAAATAGAAAGACTTGAAGAAAAAGATTTTACAAATATTCCTTATATAGTTTTAGCTCCAAAAGAGTATATGATTGAAACTGAACCTTCAAAATTGTTTTTAAGATTAAAGGGACCTGAATCGGTTTTGAGAAATTTAAATAGAGAGGATATTAGTGTAATTGTAAATGCTTTGAATTTTTCTGAGGGTGAATTTTTTCTTAAACCCAAAGTCAGGCTTCCAGATAATGTTAGTGTAGTAAAACTGGAACCAGAAAATGTTAGGGTTAAACTTTTTAAGAAAAAGTAGAGTTTATTAAATCTAATATTCCTCCTTTATCAAAAAAGAAAAAAGGAAAATCCCTTCTCTCTATATTCTCTAAGAAAAGGGTTAAACTTATAACTCCTGTAACAGGTGGGGAAATTCCGAAAAGTTTCTCTATAAAAATATCTGTTGCTATATCATAATTTTTACCTGAAATGCCATGATAAAAAAGGTCAGATTCAAAGATTTTATAATACATTGATAAAATTAAACTTCTTGGTCTTATTGGTAATGTAATTGAATTAAATAATACTTCCTCTTTTTCCCTACCAAGATAAATTTCAAATTTTTCAGTGTATAGATTATCCTTCTTTTTAAAAACTCTAAATCTTTCTTTTAAATTTAAGAAAAAGGGGAGTTCTATTATATCATCCTTTTTTTCTAAAAGAAGGGCTGGTTCAGTTTTATTCTTTATATTAAATTTTTTTCTATACTCAATTATTGCTTCATTATAACATTCATAAACTTTCTCAGCATTGATAAAAAAATAGGAAAAAAAGGAAAAAAATTCTTTTGAAGTTAAGATATCTGAAAGAAAAAAATTTTCATATAGTGCTTCCTGTTCAAATTGAATTCTTGAAGTTGAGAAGGCTTCTGAAAAAAAATTTTTTATTTCAAGATTTTTAAAAAAAATTTGAAAAAATTTTTCTGCTCTTATTTTTAAATTTTCGGGAAGTTTTTCAATAACTTTTTCAATCAGACTTTTATTTTTTTCAATTTCTTTACTCTCAATATATTCAAGGGCAATTTTAAAGGGACTGTAAAATAAAAATTCTCTTTTTATCTTAAATTCTTTATCAGGATAATAAAAAAAAATTCTATCAGTCCCATCTATATCATTTTCATAAAATTTTGAATTTATTCCTCTTTTTTTTAATTCAGTCATAAATAAAGGTTTTATCCATATTCCTGGATGATAAAAAACTGTTTGATGGGAGGATGTAACTGTAAAATTACCTTTAATTTCAAAATCAAAAAATTTTTTAAATTTCTCTCTTTTTTTTCTATTTTCCTCACATAATTTTAAAATTTCCTCAGTATTTAAAGGTTTAATTATAAATTCACCGGATTTTTCAGGGATTTTGTATAATTCCATTTTTTATTACTCAAAGAGAAAATCAAAACTCTTAACAGGAAGGGGTTCTTCAATAAAAAGAATTTCACCATATTTTACACCTATTAGTCTTCCATAAAATCTATTAAATATTTCTATTATGTTAAGAAATTCTCTTCTTTTCTCTTCATAAAAACCAAATTGGGATTTATAGGCATCGCATGCTTTCATTTTTATTTCAAAGGTATCTGTTATATCTATAACTAAATGAGGATGAAAGATTTTTCTTTTATGGGAGGCGTGAAAGAATAAAAGTTTTGGTGGATAAAATGGTTCTCCTTTCCAGTCCACTTTTGTAAGTTTTGAATAAAATCTTGCAGCCTGAACAATTTTCCTTGTTTCTATGTGGTCAGGATGCTGATCCTCTCCATGGTGGGTTAATATTATTTCAGGTTTAAATTCTCTCATAACTTCTGCAACTTTTATTCTTGCTTCCACACTATCCATCAGGTATCTGTTTGGTAAATCAAGTGTTATTCTTTCTACACCGAGAATTTTTGCTGCTTCCTCTGATTCTTTTTTTCTTGTTTCAGGATTCCCAAAGGGTGTAGGTTCACCATTTGTTAAATCGCATATTATAACTTTATACCCCTTTCTTGAAAGTTTTGCAATAAAACCACCTATGGAGAGTTCCACATCATCAGGATGGGCACCAAAGGCAATTAGAGTTTTTTTCATACTTTCTCCCTTTCCATTAAATATTTTTTAAAAAGTTCCATTCCCTTTTTAGTAACTTTTTTGTTAAACTTTTTTTCTATTATTTTTAAATAATACTTTAATCTCTTTTCAGAATAACTTATTTCACCTGGGAAATCTTTTTTAACGGGATAATAAAGTTCGACTGGAACTTCATCATATTTAAATTTGTGTTTGTAAATGTGATACCATAATTCAAGTGGAAATCCGTAACCTTTATCCTCAGGGTAAAATCCTTCAAATACAAAACTTCTATAACACCTGTAACCACAGAAGGAATCAGTTATTCTGTAACCAGTTAATTCATTTAAAATTTCTGTTATTATTTTATTTATTATTTTTCTATCAAATGGGGGTTCTGATAATTTAATGGAAAGAGGGTGGTAACGTGTCCCTGAAACTAAGTCATTTTTTTCAATCTTTTTTAAAAATTCAGGTATTCTTTTTGGGAAGTGTTGTCCATCTGAGTCTATTGTTAGAATTATTTCAGCCCCTTCTGAGATTGAAAAATTTATACCACTTATTAAAGTATAGCCATAACCTTTATTTTCATCATGCCTTATAAGAATCAATTTAGGATTTTTTATAAGTCTTACAGGTGGATCTGAACCATCGTCAACTACGATTATCTTTGCTTCAGGTAAAGTGTCTTTTGTTTCTGCAATTATTCTGTAAAGTGTTTCTCCCTCATTGAAAACAGGTATTATAACAAAAATTTTTTTATCCTTCATTTACCTTTAATTCAATTTTAAAAGGATGTTTTTCAAAGGTTGTGCAAAAAGTGCATATATCCCTTTTTGTAGGCATTCCACACTCCTGGCACTTTTTTGTTCCCTTAAAAGTTTTTAAATTACTTTTATTTATTTTGCTTTTAAATTCATAAAATCCCTTTAGAAATCTCAATTTTGTTCCCGGTGAATCATTTTCAAGATTATTTAGAATACTTTTATATTTTAAAGTTTTTGCACCAATTGAGTAAGGACACTCATCCCTTATATATGGAATTCCTTTTAAAATAGCATATAAAGCAATTTCCTTTTCAGTGAAAAAAATAAAGGGTTTAACTTTTTTGAGTAAACCTTCTTCTTCTTTTAAAACCAATTCCTGATGCTCAATATGTTCTTCCTGCCAGTATAGAATATTTCCGAAGAGTCTTGCTGATTCATCATCAAGGTTGTGTCCTGTTGCTAAAACATTACAGTTATTTTTGAGTGCAAGAATGTTCATTAAATATCTTTTAACCATACCACAAACTGAACAGGGTTTTTCTTTCCATCTATTTTTAATAAGGTCTTCAATTCCCTTTTCCTGATTTCTCTTTATATCATAAATTAAAATTGGTATATTAAATTTCTCCTGAAAATCTCTAACAAAGTTTTCAGAATTTAAAGAATAATTTTCACTATATATACCAAGGTTTAAATGTATTCCAAGGACATTGTATTTAAGTTTATGAAGAACATATAAAAGGGAGAGAGAATCTTTGCCTCCTGAAACTGCAACTGCTACCTTATCTTCATTTTTAATCATTTTATATTTTTTAATTATTCTTTTAGTTTCTGATTCAAATCTTTCTAAAAAGTGTTCTTTACAGAGCTGTAAGTTATGTGTTTTTATGTTTATAACGGCTCTTTCCTTACATATTCTGCATCTCATATCTTTTTCTCCATAGAAAGGGGAACTGGAACAATCTATTCCATCTTATGCTTTTAAATATATTATAAAAAGGAACACTTCCATCCCAAGAAAAATAAATAAAAAATGGTATTCCTTTTAAGTATTTTTCAGGAACAGGCCCAAAAAATCTTGAATCAGAAGAAAAATCTCTATTATCGCCCATAACAAAATATGTTTTGGGTGGAACAACGACTGGTCCAAAATTATCCCTTATATTTATATCATCAATAAAAACTCTTTTTTCCCATTCCTTTTGAAAATATTCAATAAATACTTTGTTATCTAAATTGTAAGGAGACTGGATTATTCTTTCATCCTTGTGGATTGCATATTCTTCAATAAGTAATTTACCGTTAACATATACCCTTTTATCCCTTATCATTATCGTATCACCCTCTAAACCTATAACCCTTTTAACAAAATCTTTTGATATGTCAAGGGGGTATCTAAAAACAACAATATCACCCCTTTTAGGTTTTATAAATTGAAAAAACTTTATTTCTGTGTAAGGAATTTCAAATCCGAATATTGGTTTAAAAACAAAAAGAAAATCACCCGGCAAAAGAGTATCTTCCATTGAGCCAGATGGGATTCTGTAAGCCTGAAGAAAAAAGGGTCTAATTACAAAGAATACAACAATAAAAGCCCATACCCATTCTTCAATATGTTTTTTTAAAGGTTTTTTATCCAAATTACTTTTTAACTGCTATAATAGTTTTAATTCCCTTTCTCATCACAGTGAATAAAATTACCTTTTGCTTTTCGTATTTTTCTTTTGCTTTTTCAAAATCTTCATAATCTTTTATTCTCATATCTTCAACTTTTACAATTAGGTCACCTTCTCTAATTCCAGAATCATAAGCAGGAGAATCAGGTTCAATATCAACTACAACAACACCTTCATCTTCTTCAATTCCATATTTATCCTTTAATCTTTCATCAATTGTTTCAACCTTCATTCCAAGCCAGGTATATTCTTCTCTTTCTTCTTGAGTTTTTGCTATTTTTTCTTCTTTAAGTTCAGCAAGGGTAACTGTTACTTCCCTTTCTTTTCCTTCTTTATTTATAAGTTTAATTTTTACTTTATCTCCAGGGAAATGGGAACCGATTTTGAGCCTTAAATCTTCTACATCCTTTACAGGTTCTCCATCCACTTCAATAATTAAATCACCTTCATTTATTTTTGCCTTTTCAGCAGGTGTTCCCTTTTCCACATTTGTTACAAGTGCTCCCATAGGCTTTTTTAATTTGTACCTTTCTGCAATACTTGAACTTACTTCCTGTATTCTTACACCAAGATAACCTCTTTTTACAACACCTTTTTCTATAAGCTGTTCTGCAGTTTTTTTAGCAATATTTATGGGAATAGCAAAACCTATACCCACATTTCCAGCAGTTGGGGAGGTTATAGCTGTGTTTACTCCTATCACTTCTCCTTTCATATTTATAAGAGGTCCACCTGAATTCCCAGGGTTTATAGCAGCATCAGTTTGTATGAAGTCCTGATAAATTTCTCCGCCGGGTAAGTTTATTCCTGATCTGTGTTTAGCTGAAACTACACCGAAGGTTACAGTTCCGTTTAATCCAAATGGGTTACCAACTGCGATCACCCAGTCACCAATTTCAATTTCATCGGAATTTCCAAGTTTTAAAACAGTTAATTCATCTTTTGACTCCACTTCAAGAACTGCAATATCTGTTAATTTATCCTTTCCTACAATTTTTACTTCTTCAGGGTCAAATTCTCTTTTATCCCATAGAATTATTTTTATTTTATCAACTTCTCTTATTACATGGTAGTTTGTCATTATGTAATATTTATTTCCATTTTTCCTGAAAATAAAACCAGAACCTAAAATATCTGTTTCATATTCCTGCTCTCTTGGTGGCTCAAATTTGAAAAAATCTTTAAAGAATTCCCTGAAAAATGGGTCTTCAAAATGGAATGAGGGGAGTTTTATTTTTTTTGTAGCCCTTATATTAACAACACCTGGTATAACATTTTTTGCGAGTTCAGAAAAAGAAAAATTTGAACCCGGTGAAATTTCTATATTTGGTTTTTTTTCTGATTCGGATGTTTTTACTTCTGCTTCAAGTTTATTTGCTTTTTCCAGTTTAAAAAGTAAAATACTTGCAATAACAAACCCTGCAAAAAGAGATATTATTGAGGCAATAAAAATCTTTTTCATTTTAAGTTAAAAATTTTAGAGGATTTGAACCTTTAGCTATACTTATCTTAAAGACGATAAAAATTAAATTTAAGTTCCAATCAAAAACTGGGGGACAGGGACTCGAACCCCGACTATCTGGTCCAGAGCCAGACGTCCTGCCAATTAGACGATCCCCCAGTTTATAAGTTGGCGCCACCGGGATTTGAACCCGGGTTTCCTGGCTGAGAACCAGGTGTCCTTGACCTTGCTAGACGATGGCGCCTTTTTTATTAATTATAAAGTTTCTCTTCTAAAAAATCAATTATCCTGCAAACTCTTTTAATTTTCAATGCTCATCTCATAGCTATTGTAAGTTGATATTCCTTTGAAGTTATGCCTATTGATTGAAGGTTCAACTTGAAGATTTAAAAAAATTATTGATGAAATTCACAAATGGGATATTACTTGTATTTCTGCCATTTTATTTTTGCAGGAGACTTAGATTTTTTCTCTGCTTTTATATCGGGTTTCTTTACCAAAAATAAATATTTAAATCCTCGCAAAAAGAAATTAAATTTCTTTGCCCTATAATGCCAAATCCTTGTATTTGAACTCTGATTTCTTCTTGCCACACATATTATATCAATTGGTTCAAACCCTACCTTATCAACTAACATTTGATAAATTTTAAATCCCACAGGAGTAAATCTTCTTTTTACCCATTGATCACCTATTAACCACCCCAATACCTTTCCTGGTTTTAAAATCCTGTAAATTTCTCTGGCAACTTTTTCTAATTCCTCATAGAATTTTGGGTCTTCAGCAGAAATTTTTCCAATGTCAGCCGGGTCATCAGAATAATTAACATTATCACCATAAGGAGAATCAATAAAAACCATATCTACGGAATTATCAGGAAGAGGAATTTTCCGCGAATCATTTTTTATAACTTTTGGATGTTTTGGATTAATATCATAACCGATTACCCTTCTTCCCTCTTCTTCGCATACATCAATCGTTGTTCCACTTCCTGCCATGGGGTCAACAACTAAATCGCCCGGCTTTGTATACCTTTGAACCATATTCCAAATGATGAAAGCAGGAGTTACGCCTTGAAATTTGTTATCTCCTTTGGGCTTTTTGCCATAACTCTGCTTAGGGTAATCCCAGAGAGTGGTCGTTTCCAAAGGCGGTTTTTCATCCGCTTCGTGTAAGAAAGGTTGTTTCTTATCCTCTTTTTCTTCTGGAAAAAGGTGGGGTTGCTTTAATTTATCTTTTGTTTCTTTTTTCATTTATCAATTTTTTTAAATCAATAAGAAATTTATCAAATTTTTTAACTTTATCACTTTCTTCAATTTCCTCTTCACTCATAACATAACTTCCATCTGTATCCACTTCAACAATTGCTCTGCCTTTCTTTGCCGGTTTTCTAATGCTTAGAGTCTTATCTTCATCAGGTGTTATAAAGAAAACTTTAATATTTTTTGTAATTTTATCCTGGCTTAATTTAATTTTCCAATAACCAGTTTGAGCAATTCTTTCGCGCAGTGTCACCTTACTTGAAATGACAGCAATAATTTCACAGGTTTTTGGTTCGTAAATAATTATATCAACGTCGGGCAAATGAAATCCAAATTCTCCATAATCAATTAAAAGGTTTCTTTTTACACGATTTAACTCTTCAGACAAGTTATTACTATTTTTTCTTTCTAATACATTACCTTCTACAATTCTTAGACCGAGGCTTTTTACTTCATCTTTAATAATATAAATAATAAGTTTTTCTAAATTTTTACCTTTAAATGCACGCCAGGATTGTTCATGATCTTTATTTGGTGTCGGAGATTTTTCCCAATCTTTTTTATGTAATTCTTTTGCTTCTTTTAATAATTCTGAAATGTGTTCAAAAGCCCTATCTTTATATTGCCTCTTTTTTTCTTCATAGAGTTTTATCAAATCTTCAAATTTCATATAAATATATTTTTTATATTTTTTTTTATTTGTAAATTTTAAAGAAAAAAGAAGTAAAATATCAATTATGATATTTATATTTAATTTTTTGGCTCAATAAGATTACAAGGAGTCCCTACTACAAAATGTTCCTCTTTATATTGCTGTTTGCATCATATTTTATATCTCTCCAAACAGAATTGTGTTGCACATTAAATTACCGTGCTTATTTTCACCACCTTTAGTTCTGAAGCAACCCTGCTCACCAAAAGTTGCAGCACCTATGAAAGGTATGTCTCCTACAATTTTTTTATAAGCATCAATAATTTCATCTCTTTTTTCTCCTACTGCACCTACACAACCTGCACAGTAAATGAGAATTCCTCCATATAATTTTGCTTTACCTTTATCAAGCCCTAAGGCTCTTGAAGCTACCTGTTCTGTTCTATCAATTAAAGCATTTACTGAACCATGCATCAAAATAACTTCATCTCCTTCTTTAAACTCTGTGAAAAAACTTAATGATTTTTTATCCGGAAAAACCATATGTGGATGGGAAAGAAGATAAAAGGGAACCCCTGCAATTTTTTCAATTATTCTTCCAATTGGGTAAAGTGTTGTTTTTCCTAAAATAACTCCCCCTTTTTCCAATTCCTCTGAAATAAGATTATTTGTCCATTCATTATAAACTATTGCAGCAGGTCGGTTATCAATCTCATAAATTATTCTTCCTTCTGCTTTTGTTACTTTCCCCTTTTTGTTAGTTGGTAAATAACCTGACAAAAACCCACTATATATTTTTTTTCTTGATTTTATTCCCACAAGTAATAAACCTTCACTTACTTCCTTTAAATTTAAAAAAATTTTCCATTTTCCGGTTAAATCATCATCTCCTGCACTGCCTCCATATACAGGAACTTCATTTCCATAAAAATCATTTATTCCTTCTATTATCCTTTCCTCAAATCCGGGAGTCGCATGCATAAGTATTACATCTGGTAAATCTCCCAACCCCTCTTTTATTTTTTCAGCCAAGCTTAAGCTTCTTTTTCTTGCTTCATTTACATCAAAAGCATCAATAACTGCCTTTACATTTATTTCATCTTTACTTTCACCAATTAAAAAACTGCCTCCTCTTTGAAAACCTGCTGGAGAAAAGGTACCTTGAAAAGAAGTAGCTCCAAAAACATCTATATCTGGATAGGTATTTTTTATTTCATTAATCACATTCCTGTATTTACTTGTGCAGGTAGAATATAAAAGACACCATCTTGCATCTAAACCTTTTATATTACCATTTATTTCACCATTTTCTTTAAATGTAAATACTTTCATATTTACCTCCTTTTTAAAATTATATTATATAGAGAATTTTCCAGTGGTATCAAAACTTAAATATTGAAAATTGAATTTTGAAATGTTATAATAATAAACTTAAAAGGAGGACCCATGATAAAGAAATTCTTATTTTTAGCAGGTGCTATATCAATTCTATTTATGTGTGCACCAAGAAAAACGGTTAAACCTGAACCTGTTAAAGAAGAACTTCCAAAACCTCTTGAAGAAGTAAAAGAAGAAATAAAGGAAGAAACACCTCAAAGACCGCCTCTTATTCTTGAAACAATACATTTTGATTTTGATAAATATGATATTAGACCCCTTGATGCTGAAATTCTTAAAAAGAATGCTGAAATCTTAAAGGCTTATCCTGAGGTTAATGTGATAATTGAAGGACATACCTGCGATATAGGAACTGAGGAATACAATATGGGTCTTGGTGAAAGAAGAGCAAAATCTGCAAGAGATTACTTTATAAAACTTGGAATTGATCCCAAAAGACTTTCAATCGTCAGTTACGGTGAAACAAGGCTTATAGACCCAAACAATAAACCAATTAACAGAAGAGCTGAATTTAAGGTAAAAGAATAAAAAATTAAAAGATTAATTTTCTTATTTTTAGTTTTAAATCAATGTGCATCTATAAGAAATTTTAGAAATGAACTTAATAGAGTTAGGGATGAAATTGATGAAATTTATGTAAGAACTCAGAAAATTGATACTTTGCAAAGAAGGGAATATAAGGAAATAAAAGAATTAAAAGCAGATATAACATATAGACTTGAAATTCTTGAAAGGAAACTCTTATCCCTTGAAACAAGACTTTCTGAGATAGAAAACTCTATCAGAAAATCAAGAAATAAAGTGATTGAAAGTGAGGAAAAATCTCGGTCTTATGAAGAATCCTTTCTTTATTCTCAAGCTTTAAGAGATTATACACTTGGTGAATATAATTTGGCAAAAGATGAATTTGAGGAGTTTATAAGGAAATTTCCTGAAAGTGATCTTATTATAGATGTAAAGTATTTTCTTGGTGATTCCTACCTTTTACTTGGAGATAAAGAAAAGGCAAGGTTAAATTTTGAAGAAATTGTTAGAAACTATCCAAATTCTCAAAGGTCTAAAGAGTCTCTTTTGAAACTTGCAGATTTAGAGGAAAAGGAAGGGAATATAAAAAAGGCTAAATTTTATTACAAGGAGATTATAAAAAAGTTTCCTGATTCTGAAGAGGCATTGAGGGCAGGTGAAAGGTTAAAGTTTTTAGAAAATGAGTAATTTAAATCTTGATATTATTGTGAGGGGATTTAAGACCGCAAGTCCCTTTGCAAAATTAATCCTTATAATACTTTTTTTTCTTTCAGTTATTTCCTGGGCAATATTTTTTAAAAAATTTTTTGAATTTTTATTTTTGAAAAATAAAACAAAAAAATTTATCAATAATTTAAAAAACTATAGTTTTAAAGAGTTAATGGAAAAAAATCCTCTCTTTTTGGGGGAAGATATTTTACTCTCTTTAATTTTTAAAGAACTGAGGAATGAGGCTAATAAAATTAAAGAAAACGAAGAAAAGAATAATTATCTCTCAATTCTTTTTGATAACATTGATAACATTTATAAAAGAGAAATAAAAAAACTTGAAAAATATGTCCCAGTTTTAGCAACAATAACAAGTGTAAGTCCCTTTCTTGGTCTTCTCGGGACTGTATGGGGAATTATGGAATCTTTTCTTGAGATAAAAAGGACAGGTTCTGCTCATATAAGTGTTCTTGCTCCTGGAATTGCTGATGCTCTTGTAACAACAATAGCAGGTTTACTTGTTGCTATACCCTCGCTTATCTTTCACAATTATTTTATAAATCAGATAGAGAGATATGATTCACTATGCAATAATTTTCTTGCTGAGATGAAAATAAAATTTAAAAAATACATATATTTTAGTTAATGGATAGAAAATATATTTCAGAAATAAATATAACCTCCCTTGCTGATGTTAGTATAACATTACTTGTTATATTTTTGATAACAAGTCCACTTCTTCAGACAGGTTTTGAGGTTAATCTGCCCAAGTCAAAAAAGGTTGAAGAAATAAAGGATGAGGAAATTACAATAACAATAAGAAATGATAAAAAAATATTTTTAGGGGAACAAGAAGTTGAGTTTTCAAAACTTCCTTTTTACCTTGAGCTTCTTAAAAAGAAAGGAAAAAGAAAAGTATTTATAAAGGCTGACAGGGATCTATCTTATGGGTTTGTCATGGAAATTGTTGGTGAAGTAAGAGAAAAAGGTTTTGAAAAACTCGGATTTATAATTGAACCAAAAAGATAATGTTAAGGGAGTTTTTAATTTCCTTTTTTTTACATATTATTTTTTTTAATTTCCTTTTATTAAAAAAGGAAAGAGAAAAATTTTCTTTATCTCCCACAGTTTTTTATATGGAATTTAAGGAAATAGAAGGTGAAAGTAAATTTATTGAGAAAGCTCCTGAAGAACCTCAGGTTGTTGAAAAAGTAAAAGAATTTAAAAAGGTATCAAAGAAGAAAGAGCAAAAGAAGGAAGTAAAAAAGGAATCTTTGAAAGAACTTCCATTAAAGGGTGGAGGGAAAGCAAAGATAAATTTAGATATGCCTTATTCCTATTATTTTGATATTCTTTTAAGGAAAATAGGTGAAAACTGGAGTTATGGATATGTAAACAGAGATACTTTAAGAACAACAATTTTCTTTGTTATTTTAAAGGATGGAAGTATAAAGGATATAAAGATAGAAAAAACTTCAGGTAACACAATTTTTGACCAATCAGCATACAGAGCAGTTGTTCTGACAAAAAAAGTTCCACCATTACCTATAGAGATGAATATGGAATTTTTAAGAGTTTATCTTGAATTTGAAGTTCCATGAAAAAATTAATAATTTTTATTTTACCAGTTCTCTTATTTTCACAGGGTGAAGTTTATTTGAAGTTGAAAGGAGGAGAATTTAAGAAACTTGATATAGGTATTTTTCCTTTTGGATTTTTTGAAGAAATTTCTGATGAACTTAAGATGAATTTAAGGGAGATAGAGAAAGTTGTAATAAGTGATCTTGAATTTTCCCTTTATTTTACTCTAACTGTTCCAAATCTGGATATTATAGAAAAAAATCATTATTCTGATTTTGGTTTCTGGAGAACACTTGGAACAAATATTCTTTTAAGGTCTAAGGTAGATATAAGAAATAACAGTTTAATTATTGAGCTTTTAGATGTTATTCTTGAGAAAAAAGTAGCGTCAGAGAATTTTTCTTTGAACCTGGAAAAAAGAAAATTAGCTCATAAAATCAGTAATTTTGTGGTAGAAAAATTAGTAGGTGAAAAAGGAATATTTGAAACATATATTGTTTTTACCCGTGATATAAATGGTAAAAGGGATCTTTATATTATGGATTATGACGGTTATAACATGAAAAAGATAGATTCTCAAGGTGAGAAAAAACTTTTTCCGAGGGTTTCTTTCTGTGGAAAAAAGATAGTGTATTCAACCTATATAAAAAGAGATTTAATGGGTATTTATTTAATAGATCTTGAAAAGAATAAAAGTTCTCTTTTATTACAGGGTGAAAATCTTCTTCTCCCTGGTGGATTTTTCCCAAATTCAAAAGAGTTATGTGTAACTCTTTCAAAAGATGGAGATCCTGAAATATACATTTTAAATATTGAAAATAAAAAGTTAAAGAGACTAACTTTTTCCCCCTTTATAGATATATCACCCTCGGTTTCAGGAAATGGAAACGAGATAGCTTTTGTATCAGATCGTTTGGGTTCTCCTCATATTTTTGTTATGGATAGAGATGGATTGAATTTAAGGAGAATTACCTATGAGACAAGTTATAATACTTCTCCCAATTTTTCTCCAAAAGGTGATTATGTTGTATATGTAGGACTTGATGATGAAGGCAAAAATCAAATATATCTGACTGATAATTTTGGTGAAAAAGTTTATAAATTAACATATGAAGGGGTAAATGAGGATCCCTGTTTTTCTCCTGATGGCCTTCATATCGTATTTGTTTCTAATAGAGAGGGAAAAAATGATGTTTATGTAATGAATATAGATGGTTCAAATGTAAAAAAATTAACAGATCTTGGAAATTGCCATTTTCCTTATTGGTCTGGAATTTTAGAGTAAACTGAAAAATTTTAAAGGGATAATAGAATTATTGAATAAAGATAGAAGATACTTTAAAATTATTTATGAGACCGAAAGAATTTAAATTGCCCTGTTATAATTTGGAGGAAATAGAGAAAGAATATGGTGAAATATTGGTTAAAAAGATTAAGATTAAATAGCTTATGAAAAATGTGGAGAAAGGTTAAAGGGGGAAGCATTCAATATCATTAAAAATTCGCAGGCTAAAGCCTGCGCCTACCATTTTTTTAATTTTTTTAACATTTATTACCATAATTTATTGTAGCCGCAACCTTTAGGTTGCGTTATATTCCATTTCTGTAAGATTATTATAAATCATCTTTAAATCATTTTAAAGGGATTTAATATATCTTCAATCTCCTTTTCATCAAGAATTTTTTCCTCCTTTAAAACCTCCTTCAGGGTCTTTCTTTCCCTCTTTGCTTTCATAACAATATAAGAAGCCTTATCATAACCTATCCTTTTTGCAAGGGGTGTTATTAAAGCAAAACTCATCTCTGCATACCTTTTACAGACATCCTCATTTGCCTTTATTCCTTTTATGCATTTTTCTCCAAAAATCCTAATAGCATTTTTCAAAATCTTTATAGAATTTATTGAAAGAAAAGCAATAAGAGGCATCATCATATTTAGTTCAAGAGGACCAGTCTCTGCACCTGTTACAACAGAATTGTAAGCACCATGAACAAAAGCACATACCTGAATCATCATTTCAGGAATAACAGGATTTACTTTTCCTGGCATTATTGAACTACCAGCCTGAAGAGAAGGAAGCTCTATCTCATTAAATCCTGCCATAGGACCACTTGAAAGAAGTCTTATATCATTTGAAATCTTCATTAAACTTACTGCAAGTGTATTCAAAGCACCCATTAACTCAACCATACAATCTCTTCCTGCTATATACTCAAATTTGTTTTTTGCCTCCTTAAATTTTATTCCCGTTCTTTCTGATATTTTTTTACATACTCTTTTACCAAATTCAGGATGAGAATTAATCCCGGTTCCTATTGCTGTTCCTCCAAGGGGCAATTGTTCAAGATTTTTAAAAACTCCCTTAATTCTTCTAAGATTACTCTCCATTTGAGAACGATAACCTGAAAATTCCTGCCCAAGGGTCATTGGAACAGCATCCTGCAAATGGGTCCTTCCTATTTTTATAATCTTTTTAAATTCCCTTTCCTTTAATTTTAAAATTTTTATAAAATTTTTAATTTCATAAACTAACTCATCAAGCAAAATTCTTGAAGCAATCTGCATTGCTGAGGGAATAACATCATTAGAGGATTGCCCCATATTAACATGATCATTCGGATGACAGGGATTTTTTCCACCCCTTTTTCCTGTCATAATCTCATTAACCCTTCCAGCAATTACTTCATTTATATTCATATTTGTGCTTGTTCCAGAACCAGTCTGAAATATATCAAGGGGAAAATTATCCTTTAGTTTTCCTTCATAAATTTCTTCTCCTGCCTTAACTATTGATTTATATAAACTCTCTTCTAAATTTCCAAGTTCATAATTTACCTCAGCAGCACAGATTTTAATAAGAGATAATGCCTTTATAAACTCAAAAGGAAAATTAAATTCAGAAACAGAAAAATTTTCTAAAGCTCTCTGTGTATGAGCACCGTAATATTTATCAAAAGGAACTTTAACTTCACCTAAACTATCTCTCTCTATTCTGTCTTTTTTCACTTTAAAACCTCATCCATATTTTTTAAAAGTTCATCAATTTCTTCTAAAGTCAAATCACCCATATGACCTATTCTAAAAGTAATATTTTTAAGTTTTCCATATCCATTTGCAATCTTAAATCCCCTTTCCCTTAATTTCTCAATCATTGAGGGAACATCAATATTTTTGTTATTTTTTATTACAGTAACTGTGTTACTCTCATAACCCTTCTCAGGGAATAGTTCAAATCCCCTTTCCTTTACCCAATCTCTTACTCTTTCAGCCATCTTTAAATGTCTTAAAAACCTCTCCTTCATTCCCTCTTTTAACATTCTATCAAGTTGATAATCAAAAGCAAAAAGAAGGGAAATTGCTGGAGTTGCCGGTGTCTGTTTTCTCTCATCATAATACTTTTTCATCTCAAGAAAATCAAAATAATAACCTCTATCATTTATTTCTTTTGATTTTTCAAGTGCTCTTTCACTTACAACAGTAACAGTCAAACCAGGAGGCATTGCAAAACACTTTTGAACACTTGCAAAAATAACATCAAGCCCAAGTTCATCAATTGGAATTTCTATACCAGCAAGAGAACTAACAGCATCTACTAAAATCAATGTATTAGGTGACAAATTCCTCACAACTTCACAGATTTCTTTTAAGGGATTTGTAACACCTGTAGAAGTTTCATTATGAGTAATAAGAATTGCCTCATATTTTTTATTTTTTAATTCCCTTTCAACCATAAAAGGTTTTATTGCCTTTCCCCAATCCACCTCAATTACATCCACCTCTTTTCCACATCTTTTTGCTATATCCATCCACCTGTAAGAAAAGGCACCACAAACAGTTGAAAGTAAATTCTTTTTAACTAAATTCCTTATTGAACCTTCCATAACACCTGTTGCAGAGGAGGTAAAAATTGTAACAAAATTTTTTGTCTCAAGAACCTTTCTTAATTTTTCTATAACTCTTTCATAAAGTGTAGAAAAATCCTTTTCCCTGTGCCCTATCATCCACTTTCTCTGCGCCTCAAGCACCTCCTCCCTGACTTCAGTTGGACCAGGAATAAAAAGTTTTTTTCTTTTCATAAAAAATTATAATTTAAATGTAATCTGTGTCTCAAAAAAATGTCCTAAAAAAACACAATTTTAATAAAAAAATAGGTGGAACAGAATTTGCATTATAATAAGAAGGTTCAATTCCAGTTAAAGTAAAATTAAGATTATGGAAAAATTTAAAAGAACAATTAAATATGAAAGTGAACTTAACAGGGATTTTACAAAAGAAGTTATAAATTCTCCAGGGGGTGAAGGTATTTTAGAATGTATACAGTGTGGAACATGTTCTGGAACATGTCCCCTTTCAATTTATATGGATTATCCACCAAGAAGGATAATTGCGATGGTAAGGGAAGGATTCAAAGATGAAGTTCTCTCATCAAAAACAATATGGTTGTGTGCTTCTTGCTATTCTTGTCAGGTGGAATGTCCTCAAAACATAAAGATCACATACATTATGTATGCTCTTAAAAGAATGGCTATAAAAGAAGGAAAGTATCCCAAAAAATTCCCGATTCCCATTTTAGCAAAAACTTTTTATGATATAGTTTCAAGAAATGGAAGACAATCTGAAGCAAAGCTTGTTATGAATTTATGGCTTAAAACTTCCCTTTTAAAAATTATTCAAAATGCTTCATTAGGATTAAAACTTTTAAGTAAGGGAAGATTAAGTTTTAAGGAAGAAAAAATAAAGGATAAAAGCACTTTAAAAAAACTTTTAAAGGAGGTTTAAGATGAATCAGAAAAAGTATTTTTATTATCCTGGTTGCTCATTAAAGGGCACAGGAAAATCTTATGAAAAATCTCTTCTTGCTGTTTTTAAATATCTTGAAATGGATATACCAGAACTTCCGGACTGGAATTGCTGTGGTGCTACAACTTACATGTCAATTGATGAGCTTGCATCTTTTAAAATGGCTGTAAGAAATTTATCAATAGCTGAAAAAGAAGAAAGAGACATTATAGCACCCTGTTCAGCTTGTTATATGGTGTTAAACAAAACGATTCATTTTATCAAGGAATACCCTGATATAAGAGAAAAAATATGTGAAGCAGTTAAAAAGGCAAACCTTAAAGAAGTTTACGAAGGGAAAGTCAAAGTGAGACACCCTCTTGATGTTTTAATAAATGATGTAGGAATTGAAAAAATAAAATCTAAAGTTAAAAGAACACTTGGGGGGATAAGAGTATTTTCCTATTATGGTTGCCTTCTCACAAGACCCTTCACAGAGTTTGATAATCCAAGATACCCTGTAAATCTTGATAGGATTGTTGAGGCAACCGGTGCAGAAACTGTTGAAAGTGCTTTAAAAACTAAATGCTGCGGAGGATCTCTTTCAGGAACTATAGAGGAAGTAGGATTCCGTCTTTCTTACCTTATATTAAGAGAAGCAAAAAGAAAAGGTGCTCATTTGATTGTCACAGTTTGTCCTTTATGTCAGTTCAACCTTGAAGTTTATCAAGATAGAATGGAAAAAATGTTTAAGGATAAGCTCTCTATACCTGTTATTTACTTTACACAGCTTCTTGGTGTTGCTTTTGGTATTGATGAAAAGGAACTCGGATTTAATCATCATATTATTTACCCTGAAATTTTATATCAAAAAGCAGCTGTTTAAAAGGAGGAAAAATAATGAAAAGTGTAAAACATAATGGTGAAATAAGAATAGGTGTTTATATATGCCATTGTGGAACAAATATAGCAGGGAAAGTTAAGATAGAAGAAGTAGTAAAGTATGCACAGAATTTACCAAATGTTATAGTAGCAAGAGATTATAAATACATGTGTTCTGACCCAGGACAGGATTTAATAAAGAAAGATATAAAGGAACTGAAATTAAATAGAATTGTTGTAGCGTCCTGTTCTCCCCATCTTCATGAACACACCTTCAGGAAAGCAGCTGAGGAAGCAGGACTTAATCCCTTTTATTTCCAGATGGCAAACATAAGAGAGCATGTGTCCTGGGTAACAAAGGACTCAAAAGAAGCAACAGAAAAAGCCAAAGCCATGGTAAAAGCGGCAGTTTACAGGGTTGTATTTCACGAAGCACTTGAAAAGAAGAAAGAAAAAATAAATCCAGATGTCCTTATTATTGGTGGTGGTATAGCAGGAATTACTGCTGCCTTAACAATTGCAGATGCTGGTAAAAAAGTCTATCTTGTTGAAAGAGAACCATCAATAGGTGGTCATATGGCAAAATTTGATAAAACTTTCCCAACCCTTGACTGTGCTTCCTGTATTTTAACACCCAAAATGACTGCTGTTAAAGACCACCCTAATATTACACTTCTAACCTATTCAGAAGTAGAAAATGTAGATGGTTATGTAGGTAACTTTAAAGTAAAAATTAGAAAAAAACCAAGATATGTTGACATTGAAAAATGTGTTGGATGTTACGAGTGTATAAAAAATTGCGTTTATAAAGAAGGAAAATTTCCAAATGAATTTGATGAAGGTCTTTCAAAAAGAAAACCAATTTATATTCCTTTTCCTCAGGCCGTTCCTCTTGCTGCTATAATAGATCCTGCTACATGTATTCAGTTTTTATCTGGGAAATGCAAGAAAGCATGTCAGGAAGCCTGTGAAAGGGGTGCAATAGACTTCAATATGAGAGAGGAGATAATTGAAGTTGAAGTTGGAGCTATAATAGTTGCAACAGGATTTAAAATTTTTGATCCTTCCCAGATTCCTCAGTATGGATATGGCAGATATCCAAATGTTTATACTTCCCTTGAGGTGGAAAGACTTGTAAACTCTTCTGGACCCACTGGAGGCGAAATTATTTTAAGGGATGGAAGAACACCAAAATCCGTTGGAATTGTTCACTGTGTTGGTTCAAGGGATAAGAATTATAATATATGGTGTTCAAGAGTATGCTGTATGTATTCACTCAAACTTGCCCACCTTATAAAGGAAAGAACAGGCGCTGAGGTCTATAACTTTTATATTGATATGAGAACACCTGGAAAAGGTTATGAGGAGTTTTATCTCAAATTAATGGAAGAAGGAGTCCATTTTATAAGAGGTAAAGTTGCAGAAGTTACTGATTGGGCAATTACTCCTGAAGAAGAGGGTAAATTAATAATAAGAGTGGAAGATACCCTTATCGGTGTTGTAAGGAGAATTCCAGTTGATATGGTTATTCTCTCAGTTGGTCTCACCCCTCAACCTGATGCCGATGAAGTAAGGAGACTTTTAAACATTTCCTGCTCAAAGGAAGGCTGGTTCCTTGAAAGGCATCCAAAACTTGCTCCTGTTTCAACATTCACAGATGGAGTTTTTATTGCAGGTGCATGTCAGGGTCCAAAGGATATTCCCGATACAGTAGCTCAAGCAGAAGCAGCTGCAGCAGAAGCCCTTGCCCTCATTGATAAATCCGAAATTACTCTTGAACCCAATACAGCTTTTATTGATGAAGAAAAATGTTCAGGATGCCATGTCTGCATTGCTCTATGTCCCTATTCTGCTATTTCCTTTAACGAAGAAAAGAAGATTGCTCATATAAACGAAGCACTCTGTAAGGGATGTGGAGTTTGTGTTGCTGCCTGCCCATCTAAGGCAGCACAGCAAAGATTATTCCTTGATGAACAAATTTACGCTGAAATTGAAGGTGCTTTAGTTTAAAAGGAGGTTTAAAATGAAAAATAATAATTTTGAACCAAAATTACTTGGAATATTTTGTAACTGGTGTACTTACCTTGCAGCAGATTTAGCTGGTGTCTCAAGAATGGATTATCCAGCTAATTTAAGGATTGTAAGAACAATGTGTTCTGGAAGAATTGACCCTCAGTTCATTTTATGGGCATTCAGAAACGGTGCAGATGGTGTTTTAATTGGGGGTTGCCATCCAGGTGATTGCCACTATATTGAAGGTAATTACAAAACCTTAAGGAGATATAAACTTCTAAAAAGAGTTTTAAAAGAAATGGGAATCAACGATAAAAGATTGAGACTTGAATGGATTTCAGCATCAGAAGGAGAAAAATTACAAAGGGTTGTTAAGGAATTTGTAGAAGAGATAAAAAATTTAGGTCCTATTTCCAATGATGAAGCCTTTAAAAAATTATTAACTTCTACAAAAGGGGGGTAAAAAATGAGTGAAAAACCTAAAATTGCTCTTTACTGGTGTGCTTCATGTGGAGGATGTGAGGAAGCAGTAGTAGACCTTGCTGAAGATATTTTACAGGTTGTAGAAAAAGCAGAAATTGTATTCTGGCCAGTCGCGATGGATTTTAAAAGAAAAGATGTAGAAAATCTAAAAGACGGAGAAATTCTTGTATCCTTCATCAATGGATCAGTTAGAAATTCTGAACAGGAAGAAATGGTAAAACTTTTAAGAAAAAAATCAAAAATTGTTATAGCTTTTGGCTCCTGTGCATATACTGGTGGCATACCAGGACTCGCTAACTCTTACTCAAAAGAAGAAATAATGAATTACTATTACAAGGAAGGTTTAACTGTTTTTAATCCAGAGGACAAAAGACCAACACCACAATACATAGAGAAAAACCTTGCTTTTGAAATTCCAGAATTCTATGAGAGAGTTTATGCTCTTGACCAGGTAATAGATGTAGACTATTATATTCCTGGATGTGCTCCAACAAGAAATGTTGTTAAAAATTCTATTGATACTTTATTTTCTGGTAATTTACCACCAAAGGGAAGTGTTTTGGGTGCAAGTAGCAAAGCACTATGTAATGAATGTCCTTTAAATGACACAAAACCAGAAAAAATTACTTTAAAAGAATTTAAAAGAATTGATAAAAATCAACCGGAAAAGGATAAGTGCTTACTAATACAGGGATTTGCCTGTCTTGGACCTGTAACAAGGGGTGGATGTGAAGCTTTATGTGTAAAAGCAAATTATCCTTGCACAGGTTGTTTTGGACCTCTCGACGGAATTGAAGACTACGGTGCCAAAGCTCTTTCTTTTTTAGCATCTTTAATTGATTCAAATAATGAAGAAGAGATTGAAAAAATAATAAATGAATGGATGCCAAATCCCCTTGGAATAGTTTATAAATATTCCTTACCTAAATCTTTAATTTTTGAAACAAAAAATAAAAAAAATGGAGGGTAAAAAATGGAACATAGAATAACAATTGACCCAATTACAAGACTTGAAGGGCACGGAAAAATAGAAATTTTTCTTGACGAAAATGGAAATGTAGAAAAAGCCTATTTTGTCGTCCCAGAGTTAAGAGGATTTGAAATTTTTGTTAAAGGTAAACCAGCTGAGGATATGCCAATTATAACACCAAGAATCTGTGGTGTCTGTCCAACAGCACATCACATGGCAAGCACAAAAGCTCTCGATGACCTTTATAAAGTGGAACCACCTTCTCCTGCAAAAAAATTAAGAGAAATGCTCTACAATATGTTTATGCTTGAAGACCATGCACTCCATGTTTATATTCTTGGAGGACCTGACTTTATTGTTGGACCAAAAGCAAAAAAAGAAGAAAGAAATGTTTTAGGAGTAATACAGAAGGTGGGGCTTGAAATAGGTAAAAAAGTAATTTCAATGAGAAGGGAAATAAGAGAACTTATGACACTTCTTGCAGGAAAAGTTATTCACCCCGCATGGGGAGTTCCAGGTGGTGTTACAAGAGGATTAAAAGAGGAAGAAAGAAAAAATTTTGTAAAGGTTGCTGAAAAAGGAGTTGAATTTGCCCTCTTTACTTTAAAGGTTTTCAAAGATATAGTTTTGTCAAACAAAGAATATGTAGAACTTATAACATCGGATACTTACACCCATAGAACCTATTATATGGGTCTTGTTGATAATAACAAAAAGGTTAATTTCTATGACGGAAAAATAAGAGTTGTAGACCCTGAAGGAAAAGAATTTGCTCTATTTGATGTAAGGGATTACAAAGATTACATAGCAGAACATGTTGAAAACTGGACCTATATAAAGTTTCCTTTCCTTAAAAAAGTAGGATGGAAAGGATTTATTGACGGAAAGGATTCAGGTGTTTATTCTGTAGCACCTCTTGCAAGGTTAAATGCTTCAGAGGGAATGGCAACACCAAAAGCTCAAGAGGCGTATGAAGAATTTTATAAAACACTGGGCGTAAAACCTGTTCACCATACACTTGCAAATCACTGGGCAAGAGTAATTGAAATGATTTATGCTGCTGAGAGATTTCTTGAATTGGCAAAGGATCCTGAAATTACATCAGATAATATAAGAAACATAAGTAAAGAAATACCTTCAGTAGGTATTGGTGTTGTTGAAGCACCAAGAGGAATACTAATACATCACTATGAAACTGATGAAAAGGGATTTATAACAAAAGCAAATCTTATTGTTGCTACCCAGAACAATGCAGCAAGAATTGCAATGTCCGTAGAAAAAGCAGCAAAAGGTCTTATAAAAAATGGAAAATATGATGAAGGAATATTAAATATGATTGAAATGGCCTTTAGAGCTTATGATCCATGTCATGCTTGCGGAACTCATTCACTACCAGGAAATATACCACTTCTTATAAATATAAGGGATAAAAAGGGCAACATAATTGATAAGATTAAAAACTTTTGAAAAAAAAGATTTAAGGAAGAAGTATTTAATTCTTGGACTCGGTAATACAATAAGAGGTGACGATGGAATAGGAATATATTTAACCAAATTTTTAGAAAAAAAATTTTTAAATCTTGCTGACATTATATCCACTGAAGAAATGGGGCTTTCTTTAATTGATTTTCTTTCGCCTTATGAAAAAGCAGTAATAATTGACAGTATTTTCACCGGAAAAAAAGACATAGGAGAAATATACATTTTTAAACAGAAAGATTTTGATTCAAAACAAATAAAAAGTAACCATTACATAGGATTACCTGAAATTTATAAAATTGCAAAAAAATTAAAAATTCCTTTCCCAAAAGAATTGCTTATAATAGGAATTTCTGTTGAAGACCCATATACTATAAAACCAGAACTATCTGAAAACTTAAAGAAAAAAATACCTGAAATTATCACAAAAATTGAAAAAATAATAAGGGATTTTTTAAAATAAATTTTAAAAAAGGAGGAGGGGAAATTGAAATCTGATATTGAAATTGCTAAATCTATAAAACTCTTTGATATAAAAGAAATTGCTGAAAAAATTGGAATAAACGAAAATTCTCTATATCTTTACGGAAAATATAAGGCTAAAATTGAACCAGAATTTTTTAAAACAAAGGAAAGAAAAGGCAAACTAATCCTTGTAACTGCAATGACTCCAACGCCCTTTGGTGAAGGTAAAACAACTGTTTCAATTTCCCTTTCTATGGCTTTCTGGAAATTGGGAAAAACATCTATCGTCTGTTTAAGGGAACCCTCACTTGGACCTGTTTTTGGAATAAAGGGGGGAGCCACAGGTGGTGGTTATTCCCAGGTTTTACCTATGGAAGAAATAAACCTTCACTTTACAGGAGATTTTCACGCAGTAAGTTCAGCTCATAATTTGCTTTCAGCCATGTTAGATGCTTCAATTTTCCATGGCAACTCTCTTGGAATAAACCCTAACGATATATTATGGCCAAGAACCATTGATATGAATGATAGATCTTTAAGAAAGGTGATAGTAGGACTCAATCCCTTGAAAAATGGACCTTTAAGGGAGGATGGATTTGTAATCACTCCTGCTTCTGAAATAATGGCAATACTTGGACTTTCTAAAAACTATAATGAACTTAAAGAAAGAATTTCAAACATTCTTTTAGGATTTACCTATAAAAAGGAACCGGTTTTTGCAAAAAATTTAAAAGCCCAGGGAGCTATGGCTGCACTTCTAAAAGATGCTTTAAAACCTAACCTTGTTCAAACAAGTGAAAATACACCTGCAATAATACACACAGGACCTTTTGGAAATATAGCTCATGGCACATGTTCAGTTTTAGCAATAGATTTAGCATTAAAACTTTGCGAATACGCAGTTGTAGAAGCAGGATTTGGTTCTGACCTTGGTGCTGAAAAATTCATAAATATTGTAACAAGGGAACTTGATACAAAAGTAGATTGTGCAGTTCTCGTAGTTTCAATAAGAGCATTGAAATATCACGGGGGTCTTAAAAAGGAACAATTAAAAACAGAAAATGAAAACGCCCTAATAAAAGGTTTTGAAAATTTGAAAGCACATATAAATATACTTAAAAATGTATTCGGACTCAGAACAGTGGTGGCTATAAACAGATTTCCTTCTGATACAGAAAGAGAAATAAAAAAACTCGAAGAACTATTAATTGAGGAAAAAGTTCCCTTTTCTATATGTGAAGGTTTCTTAAAAGGGGGAGAAGGTAGTAAAGAATTAGCAAATAAAATTATTGAAGTTATTGAAAATGAAAAAGAAAACTTTAAAAGACTTTATGATATAAAATCAGGAATAAAGGAAAAAATTGAAAAAATATCAAAAGAAGTTTATGGAGCAAACACAGTTATATATTCAGAAAATGCTTTAAAGAAAATAGAACTTTGTGAAACACTTAATTTCAATGATTTTTATATCTGTATGGCAAAAACCCAGTATTCAATCTCAGATAATTCAAAATTAAGGGGATGGCCTAAAAATTTCGAACTTAGAATAGATGATGTAAGAATTAAATCAGGAGCAAAATTCATAGTTCCCCTTTGCGGTGACATACTTGAAATGCCTGGATTACCCAAAGAACCAGCAGCAATTAATATTGATATTGATGAAAATGGAGAAATAACAGGAATATTTTAATGCACGAATACTCTTTAGCAAATAATCTTATTGAATTACTAAGAGAACAGAAAAAGGAGAAAAAAGCAAAAAAAATCCTTAAGGTAGAACTTGATTTTGGAAAACTTTCAGGAGCAGAACCGGTTCTTTTTGAAGAAGCCTTTGAAATATTAAAAAAAGAAACAGAATTCAAAGAAACAGAATTAAAAATAAACTTAATAGAACCTGAAATTAAATGTTTAAAATGCGGAAAAACTTTTAATACTCCTTATTTTCCCTTTCTATGCCCTTTTTGCGAAAACTTTGGCGGAGAAATAATTAAAGGAGATAAAATTTTTATAAAAAGTTTAGTTATTGAAAATTTTTAAAAGAGAATTTAATATAAAATTATGACAAAAATAATTAGAGAAGATATCTCAATACCAATTTTAAAAGTTAATGAAGAAATTGCTCAGGAGTTAAGAGAATTTTTTAATAAAAGAAAAATATTTGTAATAAATATAATATCTTCACCTGGAGCAGGTAAAACAACTTTCATTGAAAAATTACTTAGCTTTTTTGAAAAAAATAAAGTTTTTATACTCGTTGGAGATATTGAAACTGAAAGAGATGCAAAAAGAATAAGGGAAAAAGGAGGAAATTCCTACCAGATTGTAACAGGCGGAACCTGTCACCTTGAAGCAATTATGATAAAAAAATCTATTTCACTAATACCTGAAAACACAGAATATCTCTTTATTGAAAATGTTGGTAACCTTGTCTGCCCTGCAAGTTATGATTTGGGAGAACATTTAAGAATTATAATGTTATCAACACCTGAGGGTGACGATAAATTACCAAAATATCCTAAAGCCTTTTTAACAGGTGATGTTATATTAATAAATAAAATTGACCTTTTACCATATCTTAACTTTGATATTGAAAAAGTTGAAGAAGAAGCAAAAAAAATTAAAGAAAACATTAAAATTTTCAAAATATCAGCATTAAAAGGAGATAATATAAAAGAAGTAGCAGAATTTATTAAAAATAAAAGAGAAGAATACTTCAAATCTTGAAGAAAAGATTTTTAATAAAAATAGAAGGAACAGTTCAGGGAATAGGATTTAGACCCTTTGTTTATAGAATTGCAAAGGAAAACAAATTAAATGGATTTGTTAAAAATAATCCTGAAGGAGTTACAATTGAAGTCGAAGGAGAAGTTAAAAACTTAAACAAATTTCTTTCAAAACTTAAAAGGGATAAACCTCCCTTAACAACATATACACTATTTGAAATAAAAGAAATTCCCCTTAAAAATGAAAATGAATTTGAAATTTTAAAATCAGAAGAAAAGGGAGAAAAAATCGCTTTTATTCTACCAGATATTGCAACCTGTGAAGAATGCAAAAGAGAAATTTTTGATAAAAAAAATAGAAGATACTTTTATCCTTTTACAAACTGCACTAATTGTGGTCCAAGGTTCAGTATAATTCAAAATATTCCCTATGATAGAAAAAATACAACAATGAAAATTTTTGAAATGTGTCCTGAATGCAAGGAAGAATACGAAAATCCCATCAATAGAAGATTTCATGCACAACCAAATGCCTGTCCTGAATGCGGTCCAGAAGTTTTTCTTACAGATAGAGAAGGAAATATTATTGAAAAAGGAGAAAAAGCAATAGAAAAAACAGCACAATTTCTAAAGAAGGGAAAAATAATAGCCTTAAAGGGAATTGGCGGATTTCAACTTTTAACAAATGCCTTATCTGATGAATGTGTTTTAGAATTAAGAAAAAGAAAAAAGAGGGACGAAAAACCCTTCGCAATTATGTTTAAAAACCTTGAACATTTAAAAGAATATGCCTATATTTCTTCAATTGAAAAAGAAATACTTTTATCACCTCAATCACCGATTTTAACTATAAAATCAAAAAAAGACAATAAATTATCAAAATATTGTGCTCCAGATAATCCCTATATAGGTGCAATTTTACCTTATACACCCTTACATCACCTTTTAATGAGTAAAATTGATTTTCCAATTATATGCACTTCTGGTAATTTATCAGAAGAACCCATTGCCTATGAAAATGAAGAAGCTCTTATGAGATTAAAAGATATAGCAGATTACTTTTTAATGAATACAAGGCCTATTGAAAGATATATTGACGATTCAGTTGTTAAAATTATTAACAATAAACCTCTCGTAATAAGAAGAGCAAGAGGATATGCCCCCCTTCCTTTTATTATCAAAAAAAACTTACCACAGATACTTGCCCTTGGACCTTACCTTAAAAATACTATCGCAATATCAAAGTTTAACAGAATAATTGTTTCACAACACATAGGAGATTTAGATAATGAAAAATCCTTCAATGCTTTTAAAAAAGTAATAGAAGACTTTAAAAAGCTTTATGAATTTAAACCAGAAATTATTGCCTGTGATGCTCACCCTGAATATCTTTCAACAAAATATGGCGAGGAATTAAGCAAAAATGAAAATATTCCCTTAATAAAAGTTTTCCATCATCATGCTCATATTGCTTCCTGTATGATTGAAAACAGGATTGAAGAAGAGGTTTTAGGAGTTTCCTGGGATGGAACAGGTTATGGAAGAGATGGTAAAATATGGGGTGGTGAATTTTTAATATGTGATTTTAAAGATTTTAAAAGGTTTGCCAGTTTCAGGGAATTCGGCTTACTGGGCGGAGATAAAGCAATAAAGGAACCAAGAAGAAGTGCAATTGGTATTTTATATGAAATTTACGGTGAAAAAATTTTTGAAATGGATTTTGAACCTATTAAAAGTTTAACTGAGGAAGAAAAGAAAATATTTAAAAGTGCTTATGAAAAAAATCTTTCTATTTTTAAAACAACATCTGCTGGTAGAATATTTGATGCAGTTTCTTCACTATTAAACTTAAAACAGAAAAGCACTTTTGAAGGTCAGGCAGCAATGATATTAGAATGGATTGCAGAAAATTATAAAGGAAAATTAAAATCTCCTTACACTTTTGAAATTAAAAAAGAAAATTACTATGTTATTGACTTTGTTCCAATTTTTGAAGAAATTATTTCTGATATTAAAAGAAAAAAGGATAAAAGTTACATTGCTTATAAATTTCATTTAACCCTTGCAGAAATAGTAAAAAAAATAAGCCAGCTTATAGATAAAGATAAAATACTATTAAGTGGAGGTGTATTTCAGAATAAACTTTTAACTGAACTTATTTTTAAAAAAATAAAAAATAAAAAAATTTTTATTCATTCTCAGATACCTCCAAATGATGGAGGTATTTCTATAGGACAGATCAAGATTAGCTATCATAACTTATAGGTCCAGAAACTGTTATATGTTGTTAATTTACATAAAAATTTAAAATTATTTTTTTCAAGATAGTTTATAATTTCAGGATTAATAAAATCTTCTATTAATAAAATTACTTCTTTTGAATTTTCTAAAAATCTTTTTGCTCCAGTTAAAACTTTCTCTTCAAAACCCTCTACATCAATTTTAGCAAGAACAGTATCAAATTCCCTGACATAATCTCCGAGAATATCATCAAGTCTCTTTGTTTTTACTTTAATCTTAACTCCATTATCAAAACTATAAATCAAAGAACTATCACCAGGTGATAAGATATTAACATTAATGTAAAACTCACCTTCAGAATCTGATAGAGCAAAATTTAAGGGAACTATAGTATCTGATAGATTATTTATATTAATATTTTCCTTCAATAATTCAAAACTTTCTTTTAATGGTTCAAAGGAAAAAATTTTTATCTTCCTTTTAAACTTATTACCTATCAAAATAGAATAGTAACCAATATCAGCACCTATATCGCAAAATAAAATTTTTTTATTTTCTTTTATTTTTTCATCAATTTTTTTAATTAAAAAATTTACATCCCTTCTTTCATAAGCAGGTGAAACAGAAGCTGCATCAGCAGTTTTGCTTCTTATTTTAAATTTACCAAATTTTGTCACTATTAAATTATCGTTAAAAAAATAAGGGAAATTTTTCTTGTAATCAATCAGTTTATAAAAGGAATAAATCATTTCATAAATAAACATCTTTGTTCTTGGTCTTTTAACTTCTAAAGGAACTATAAACTTATAAAATAAATAAGATAAAAAAAATAAAAATTTATCTCTTAAATTATAACTAAACTTCATTTCTTTTCTTAATTATTATATCATCAAAAATTTTTTCCTGTATACATAAGATTTTTCTTAATCTTATAAGTTCAAGAAGCGCAAGAAACATAACAATAGCCTCTATTTTACTTTTTGACCCTAAGATGAGATTACTGAAAAAAATAATTTCATTTTTCTCTAATTCTTTAAGTATGTAATCAATCTTTTCTTCTATCTTTGGTATTTCCTCAAGTTTTTCCTTTAATTCTGGTAATTTCTGAATTAATTTTGTAAAAAGAGAAAACAAAAGAGAAGGATCAAAACTCTCATCATAATCTAAACTCTCTTCCCCTTCCCTTCCATACATTTTTGACATCTTCTCATATCTTTCATTTAAAAATTCAATAATTTCGATAAAAGAAATAGTAACTTCCTCTTTTTTTTCCACCTCTTCTTCTTCACCATCAAATTTTTCAAAAAGGTGGTGTGTTTTATAAACAAGGAAAAAAGTTAAAGCATATAAAAATTCAAGAGCATCTTTAAATGAAACTTGGTGATTTTTCAAGTAATAATTTAAAAATTCGTCTGCTAAAACAGAAATTTTAATTTTAAAAGGATCAAGTTCCTTTGATAAAAGCCACTTTAAAAGAATTTCAAGGGGACCATAATAAAAGGAAGTTTTTATAATTACAGTCATCTTAAATTAAGATATACAAGTTTATAAATTTTATTTTTATCATTAAACCTTAAAAAATAAATACCTGAATTTTTAAAATTATTTAATTTAATAACATTTAAACCATCCTTTAAAATCTGAGTTTCATAAGTTTTTCTACCTGTTAAATCATAAAAAGTTATTTTTCCCTTACCGTAATTTATAATCTTTAAATTTTTTTGATAAGGGTCTATAAATGGATTTGGATAGATTCTTGAAATTCCTCTAAAATTATTTCTCTGACTTAAATTTAATTTATTCAAAATTCTTTCCCTCTTTGATAAAAGTGTATCAAAATTTTCTCCTGCAAAAATAAAAAATAAAAGAGAATCTAACGGATTTACTTTCTTTGAAATATAAATTGAATAATCACCTAAATCCTTGCTAAAATCCCATATATCTCCCTTCATAAAAAGATATTGGAGTGAATCAGGAAGTCCTCCATAAGGGTAGGTGTATATTTCATTTTTTAAAACACCACAAAATGTAGAATTATCAATATCAAGGATTCCAAAAACAGGGCCCCCCTGTTTTGAAGTAAAAAGTATTCTTGAAGCACTGTCGTAATCTGCAAAATTTGTAAGGGGATTTAAAATATCTGGGTCAAAAAAGGAAGACAAATACATCTCCTCTACAAAATTTTCAGGTTTTAAAATAAATAAAAAACCTTCATCAAAATCCTTTAATTTTACCTTCAATATATTTCCCTTTGGATGTTGAGAATAATCATCGCTGAATTTAAAGGTATAGAAATTATTTTCTTTTTTAAAATAAAATTTATCTTCCTTTAAAGGTCTTGTATCTCTATCATCTATATTAAATTTTTCATAAAATCTATCAACAATATAATTAAAAGAATTTCCAAAAGCAAAACTGCCGTAATAAAGTAAATTTCCGTAATTTTTAAAAATAAAACCTTTTCCTTTCTTTTGCTCTGAACTTAAAAATCCAATTGAACCTGTTGAAGAAATGGAAAACTCATAATTCTTATTTTTTATTGTTAAAAGGGAATCAGAAAGAAAAACTTTCATTTCATAAATTTTTGAGAAATTTGAAAAAGTTAGTATAAAGTTAAATTTAAGTGTGTCATTATCAGGATAATTTAAAAGAACTCCCCTTGAAGAAAAATTTAAAATATCCTGAGCATAGAAATTAAAAAGAGTATCAAAAATAATATAATCCGGGTTTTTTAAAAATTTTATTTTTACACTGTCATTAAAAATCTTATTTGAAATTAAAGATACATTAACTATAAAAGTGTCATTCTGAAAAATGGGAAAACTTTTTGAATTAAGGGAAAAATTCTGAATTGAGTATAAAAGAGTATCCTTTCTTTCTAAAACTTTAATTATTTTTTTTAAATCAAGAAAACCAAAACCCTCCTCATAATTGGGATAATTATTAAAAGGTTTTCTTCTTAAATTATTTTTAAAAATTCTTGCAAGAGAATCAGGTGTTAAAAAGGGATTATATTGAAGTATAAGGGAAATGCTACCTGCTAAAATTGGTGAAGAGGCACTTGTTCCATCTGCTATTATATACTGATTTAAAGGAAAAGCACCCTTTATGTCTTTTCCAGGTGCAATTAAAAAAGGTGAGACAAAGTTCCATTCTTTAAAAAAATAATAAATTGTATCACTCCAAGGATGAGAAAAGGGAGAAGGTCCTCTTGAAGAAAAATTAGTAACATTTGAATTTGAATCACAGGCTCCTGAGGAAAAAACAAAGGGATAATTACCCGGAGAGGATGTTGTCCCTGATGAGGGTCCTTCGTTTCCTGCTGCAAAACAAAGAAATACACCCTTATTTTTTAAATAGAATAAATCTGGAAAAAATTCATCAAAAAGAGGATGAGTTCCAAAAGAGCCATTTAATATTTTTACATTTATTCCATTTTCAATAAGTTCTGCAACATAATCAAAGGCTTCATGAATATCCGATATTAACCCACCTAACTCTGAAAAAACCTTTAGAACAATAAGTTTTGTTAGAGGAGCAATTCCTGCTGAATCACCTGCAATAAGTGATGCAACAAAAGTTCCATGACCGAGAGGATCAGAAGGTGGTCCATAATTTACAAAATCTTTGAAGAGAATTAATTTATTTTTTAACTCAGTATGTGTTGTATCAATTCCTGTATCAATAATGACAGCTACATTTCCTTTACCCTTAATACCAATTTTATAAAAAGTGTCCGCATTTATAAATTTTTTGTGCCAGAAAGAACCTGAGGAACCTGAAGGCGAAAGTTTAGGGAGAGGTATAATATGGTCAAAGGAGTAAGGCACTTTATTAATTTCAAAATATTTTAAAAGAGAATCAGGAATTTCAATAAGAATTTTCTGGGAAAGAATAAGAGTTTTTTTAATTTTTATATTATTTTTTAAAAATTTAAAATTATTTAAAAATTTTTCCTTTTTTATCTCAATTTCTCTTTTTAATTCTTTATAGGATAAGTTATAATCAGGCTTTCCAAGAGGAACAATTAAGTTAACAGAAAATAAAATTTCTGCTATCAAATTCCACCTGAAATAACCCTTATAAGTTCTATCTCATCATCTTCTCTTAAAATTTCATCTTCAGTTAAAACTTCATTTTTTCTAACAACAATATATTCTTCAGGGTTAAGAGCAAGTTTTTTAAAAATATCCGAAACCCTTTTTATTTCTTCCTTAAAAATTTTTTCTTCTTTACCTATTTTAACTTTCATAGGTATAATTATTTTCCAAAAAAGAGCCTTAATGCAACTATAATTAGAAAAATGGCAAATAGTTTAGAAAGAGTTTTGGTAGGAATAATATTAGCAATATAGGCACCAAAAAAAGCACCTATAAAAAGTCCAAGAGCAATAAGAAGTGCCCCTTTAATATGAACATTTCCGTTTCTCCAGTATTCAAGAAATCCTAAAATACCCACAGGAAGAAGGAGAGCACCAAGGGAAGTTCCTTGAGCAAGATGCTGATTCATCTTAAAAAACAAAATTAAAGCAGGTATTATTATAAGCCCTCCTCCTATTCCAAATAATCCAGACAAAATACCTGCAAGGAGTCCTATTAAAACAAAACCTGTAATTTGAACCATATTTAATAATATTAAAAAAATTTTTTTAGTTCAATGATTTATATTAAAATTAATAATGTGTCTCGGAATACCAGGTAAGATAATAAACATATATGAGAAAGATGGTTCAAAATTTGCTAAAGTTGAATTTGGAGGAATAAAAAGGGAAGTATGTATTGACCTAACCCCTGAAGCAAAAGAAGGAGATTATGTGATTGTTCATGTTGGTTTTGCTATTCAGATTCTTGATAAAAAAGAAGCGGAAGAAAGTTTAAAAACCTATGAAGATTATTTAAAAAAATTAGAAGAAAATGAAATATCTTTCTGAATTCAGAGAAGCTTCAAAGACAAAATTATTTATAGAAGAAACTAAAAGAATAGTAAGGGGAAAATGGACTATAATGGAAGTATGCGGTTCTCAGACCCATTCAATTTTAAGTTCAGGGATTGATGAACTTTTGCCCCCAAATATAACACTTGTTCATGGACCAGGTTGTCCTGTTTGTGTTACTCCAAAAGAGATAATTGATACAGCAATTTTACTTTCCAAAAAAAAGGATACAATACTTTTTACTTACGGAGATATGTTAAGAGTTCCAGGTTCAAGGGAATCTCTTTTTAAAGCAAAAGTTGATGGAGCAAAAATCAAAATGATTTATTCACCTTTTGAGGTAATAGAATTTGCTAAAAGTAATCAAGAAAAAAAATGTATATTCTTTGGTATTGGATTTGAAACAACAACTCCGAGCCATGCCAGTGTAATATTAAAAGCAAGGGAATTGAATTTGAAAAATTTTTTTGTTTTATTAAGTCAATTTAGAGTCCCACCTGCTATTGAAGCAATTTTAAATGATCCCTTTAATAAGATTCAGGGATTTTTAGCACCAGGTCATGTATGCACAGTAATGGGAATTGAGGAATATATCCCTATCTCAGAAAAATACAAGGTTCCAATAGTTGTAACAGGTTTTGAATCTGTTGATTTAGCAGAGGGAATTTTTATGTTAATTCAAATGCTTGAAAGAAGTGAAAATACTGTAAAAATTCAATATAAAAGGTCCTGTAAACCTCAAGGTAATTTAAAAGCAAAGGAGATAATGAAAAAAGTTTTTAAAATAGGACCTCAAAAATGGAGGGGAATTGGTTTAATTCCTGATAGTGGATGGATTTTAAGGGAAGAATTTAGAGAATTTGATGCTTTAAATCTACTTAAGGAAAAAATTGAGGAAATAGAGGAAACAAAGGAAGGATGTATTGCTGCCCTTATATTACAGGGAAAGAAGAAACCCTTTGAATGTTCTCTATTTGGGAAAGATTGCACTCCACTAAATCCCCTTGGTGCTCCAATGGTTTCTTCAGAAGGCGCTTGTGCAGCCTATTATAAATATAAAAAAATAGTAGATTAATTTAATTATGAATGTTCTTGAAGTAATAAATTTAAAAAAAACTTACAAGGGAGGAATTAAGGCAGTTGATAACATTTCTTTTGAAATAAAAAGAGGAGAGATTGTAGGTCTTTTAGGTCCAAATGGAGCTGGAAAAACAACAACAATAAAATGCATTTCAACACTTATAATTCCTGATTCAGGTCAAATAATTGTAAAAGGGAAAGATATTTTGAAAGCCCCTTCTTTTGCCTTAAAAAATATAGCATCTGTTCTTGAAGGAAATAGAAATATTTACTGGAGATTGAATGTAAGGGATAACCTTGAATTTTTTGCTTCTCTACAGGGATTGAGTTATAAAAATGTTAAAAATAAAATTGAGGAACTTATTGATTTCTTTAATTTAAGGGAAAAAGAAAAAAAAGAGGCAAGATTTCTTTCAAGGGGGATGCAGCAGAAACTTGCAGTTGCCTGTGCTTTTATAAAAGATACTGAAATAATTCTTCTGGATGAACCCACACTTGGACTTGATGTTGAAACCACCCGTGAACTTAAAGAATTAATAAGAAAAAAAGCAAAAGAGGAATCCAAAACACTTATTGTTAGTTCTCATAATATGAAACTGATTGAAGATATATGTGATAGAGTTATTATCATAAACAGAGGGAAAATTGTTGCAATTGATTCAATAAAAAACTTAAAAGAATTTTTTGGATATAAAGCTTTTAGTTTTGAAATTGAAGGGAAAATAAATGAAAATATTAAAAAAGAATTCAAAGAAAAATTTGAACTTGTAAAATTTATTGAAAATGAATATAACACAAACATGGAAATAGAATTGAAATCAATCGAAATTATTTACGATGTTATTGAAATGATGAGAAATAAAAATTTCAGGTTAAAAAAATTTGAAGAAATAACACCTGACTTTGAAGAAATTTATTTAAAAATTGTAAAAAATGAATGATTTAATACTTTTAAAGGCTATTTTTAAAAAGGAAATTAGAGAAATGAAAAGTTATTTATTCAATACTCTCTTTTCAATGATTACAATTTATGTAATTTTTATACTCTTATTTTTAGGTGTTAAAATTATTTCGCCCTCAACATTTAATTTAGGAAATACCCTTGAAGGATTAATAATAGGCTACTATATATGGATCTTTTCAATCCTTGGATACGAAATATGCTGGCATATTACTGAGGAAGCACGGGCAGGAACGCTTGAACAACTTTCAATGACCCCTTTTGGATTACATAAAGTATTATTGTATAGAACAATATCAACTTACATTATAAATCTTCTGTGGACAATTCCTTTACTTTTTTTAATGATGATAACAACAGGTAAATTTTTAAATATTGATATTATTTCTCTTTTTCCTCTTCTTTTATTAACAATTTTCCCAAGTTTTGGAATTGGATTTATATTAGCTGGTCTTGGTTTAATCTTTAAAAGAATTCAGGCAACTTATCAGATTTTCCAGTTCTTATTTGTATTTTTTATAATGGCACCTTCTGATAAAATATTTTTGTTTAAATTTTTACCCTTTTCCCTTGGAGTTAGAATGATTGCGCAGAATATGATTCATAAGGTTAGAATTTTTGAGATGAATCCAGTGGATTTTATTATTCTTCTTTTTGTTTTTATTTTTTACTTTTTAACAGGTTTTTATATTTTTAGTATCTGTGAGAAAAAAGCAAAAAAATTGGGTGTTCTCGGACATTATTAATTATGGATAAAATTGAACTTGCTCACGGTTCAGGCGGAATTTTGATGAGAGAATTCATAGAAAATGAAATAAAAAAAAGATTCAAAAATCCTTTTTTAGAAAAATTATTAGATTCGGCCATTTTAACAAATAAAAACAAAAAAATTGCCTTTACCACTGATTCCTATGTTGTGTCTCCTATTTTTTTCCCTGGTGGAAATATTGGAGAACTCGCTGTAAATGGAACTGTTAATGACCTTGTTGCAGTTGGTGCATTTCCTGAGTTTATAACCTTATCCCTTATAATAGAAGAAGGATTCCCTTTTGAAGATTTAAGAAAAATTCTTGATTCAGTAAAAATTTCGGCTGAAAAAGCAAAAGTTAAAATTGTTACAGGAGATACAAAGGTTGTTGAAAAAGGTAAAGGAGACGGAATTTTTATAAATACTTCAGGAATAGGATTTATTCCAGAGGATGTTGAAATTGGATACGAAAAAATTGAAGAGGGAGACCTTTTAATAGTAAATGGACCCATTGGACTTCATGGTTTTTCAATTCTTGTTTCACGGGAAAATATTGAAATTGAAGGTGAACTAAAAAGCGATACAGCACCTTTAAATGAATTATGGGAAAAATTATATGAAAATAAAATAGAAGTTCACTTTATGAGAGACCCAACAAGAGGAGGTGTTCAGGGAGTTTTAAATGAAATTGCAAGGGAATCAGGTTTTGATATAATTCTTTTTGAAGAAAAAATCCCTGTTACAGATGAAGTAAAAGGACTTTCTGAAATACTTGGGATAGATCCACTTTTAATGGCAAATGAGGGGAAAATGATATTCTTTGTAAAAAGAAAAGATGCAGAAAAGGCAGTTGAAATATTAAGGAAATGTGAAAAAGGAAAAGATAGTGAAATAATAGGTGAAGTAAAAGAAAAAAAAGATAAAGGCATCCTTAAATTAAAAACAAAATTAGGTGTTACAAGAATTCTTGATATGCCCTACTCTGATCCCTTACCAAGAATCTGCTGATTTCAAGTGTCCCATAAGCCTGTCTCATTGAGACACTTTTAAATATAAAAAATCCTCTATTTTAAAGGTTTTTAATTCTGGAACAAAATTTGCATTTTATGAAATCTCTAAAAGGAGGTAAAGTTATGGAGGGATTAAGTAAAAAAACTGGGGCAGGAGGGGGCCCTGGTTTAGAAATTTGTTTTTGTGGTTTGAATTTTTTTTCTGAAATAAATTTTAAAGTGTAAAATCCCATAACATTTTAGACTTGTAAGGATTATTAATATATAAATATATTGAATTTTTCTGGTTCAATAAGATTATAAGGAGTGCCTACTACAAAATATTCCTGTATGATC